>JAOUOA010000104.1 GCA_029880625.1 Spirochaetia bacterium | reverse complement strand
TATATAAATAATAACGGAGTTTTCTGGCTCCGGGATGGGGTTGGGAACGACTCAAATCATCCTGAAATAGAAAAGGAAATTCCTTTTTGCTGATTGGATGTTGAGGCCTGTCTGGAAGACGCCGTTTTTCCTGCAGCTTCTTCCCATGCAGCTTTTAATTCTTCAAGATGCTTTACGACTTCATTGATAATTTCGGGATCTTTTTTAATATTTCCCTCAATCAGACGCTTTTTTAAATATGCATAAAGACTGAAGAGATTCTGAGCGATTTCTCCGCCTTCATCCATATTTAATGAAAGCATTAACTCAGTCACAATATCCTGAGCTTTGATAATATTCGTATTTACAACATCATAGGTTTTATGCGACATATTGTCATTGGCAATCTTTAAGAACCGAAGTGCTCCTTCGTATAGCATGATGATGAGTTTTCCCTGATTTGCAGTAGAAATCTCCATATCTTTGTATCTGTCCAGATTTGTTTTTGCAAGCGCCATTTTTATCTCCCGTGTTTGCCCTATCGGCCAAACTGAAGCTTCTCTTAACATCGAAACTTACTTTTTCAATTTCTATATAATCAATTTTAAAGAGGCTGCAATAAATTTTTATACAAAAGGATCAAAATAATAACGCCCAGGATCATTCGGTAAAGAACAAACGGAAGAGTCGAGTGAGATCGTAGGTACCGTAAAAGTCCTGCAATTGCGGCATATCCAATCACCGCAGAAACCAGAGTTCCTGCAATCAGACCGCCAAAACCTATATCAGCCAGTTGCTCTCTTTCTTTAATAAGTTCATAAATTCCTGAAAGGCCTATAGCAGGAATGGACAGAAGAAATGAAAAACGCATGGATGCTTCCCGGGAAAACCCGAGCATGAGACCCATCGTAAGAGTTGTGCCGGAACGGGAAGCTCCTGGAATTAAAGCAAAGCACTGTGCAATTCCAATCCAGAAGGCATGTTTCCAGGTAAAATGATCTAAATTTTTTTCTTTTTTTGTTACTGTATCCGTAATCCAAAGAATCACAGCAAGGCCGATTAAAGCTGATGCAATGACATAAAGAGACCTTGCATCCCCTTCAATAAAATCTGAAAAGGCAAGCCCGATCAATGAAATGGGGACGGTACCGAGAGCCATATAGTAAAGCATTCTGGCTTCTTTTGTCTCAAGCGGCTTTCTCTGAATAATTCCTCTGAAAGCAGCAATGGTAAATGTTGTTAAATCAACCCTGAAATAGATAAGCAGTGAAATCAAAGTGCCAAGCTGAATCACGGCGGAATAAGCAGCGCCGGGATCTTTCCATGAAAGAAGGGCAGGAATCACACGAAGATGAGCGGTACTGGATACAGGAATAAATTCGGCCAGCCCCTGAATAATGCCGAGAAGAACGGCCTGTGGATAATCAATCATGATTTATAAATTCTCACATGAGTTTTTAAGACATAAAGATTTCACCGGAAAAAGACGTATAGTCATTTTCCTTAATTAAAGGATTCACTTATCTGTATAAAAATTCAGTTAAATTAACTGAAAATTGAGCTGATTTATTTAACCATAGGAGTGATTTTTTTTGCAGTTTCAATCCATTTCTTTATCTGATTTACTCCGGGAACCCGCTGAACAATGTGTTTTTTGTCATTGTATTCTGTCATGGTTGCAAATAATTTTTCAGCATTGCTTTTTGCAAGATCTTTCAGATGTTTTACTCCCACAGCGCCCAGAAGCTCTGCTTTATTACCGGCAAGACCTTTAATCCTGAATAAATCAGCCTGATATACCCATTTTAAAATCAGCTTTTCATTAATTCTGGACTCTCTTGAAATCGACTGCCTGCCGACAGGAGAGGATGCCCGTGCTAAAAATTTTTCAAGAGTTGTAACACCTACACTTTTTAATTTTTGTACTGCATCGTCATCAATTGTAACAATTCGGTTTAATTTGCCCGTGGCATTGCCAAAATCAGTTTTATCAGTGCTTTTTTTCATATTTTCAACGATCCTTCTAAAAATACTGAATTGATTACTCAATTAAATCAGTATTTATTCTATAATATAATTAATTTTATGGTACAAATTAAGGATTTAAGACTTAAAAATTTGACACAAACATTACTGCATCAAAATATCCACAGTTACAACAAAATGTAATATTTTTTTCAGTCAATTAAAATTAAATATTATATAAAATATTTTCGTTCATCTTTTCAATATTTATATTCTATTTTTTCAGCAAGGCCTGCATTTATCAGAAAATCGCCTGAAAATCATTCTTTTCCCCTTAGCGGCAATCAAGAAGAAAAAACTGCGAATCTGAAACCTGCAGCAGCACATTTTAATAAATCGAATGCATTAGAAATGAATCTTAAAGATAACCGGAACGGGCACTTTCGCTGAAAATCATGAAAGATCTATTATTTTTTTGTTTGTCATAAAAGATTTCGTAAAAAAAACTGGCGTCAGTAAATATATTCTTTTTTTTATGAAGTATAAATTTTTAACAACCTGTTTTTTTCTATTTTCCTGTTCTTCATTCTCTTTTCATGAAGAAAATCCTAATGTAACCCTGGGCTACAATGAAACCGCTTACAGATATTCAATCATTGTAAGCGATGAAAAAATTCCTGTAAAAATTCTAAAACCCCAAAAAATGCCCTATTCACATAATGCCAGCGGAATGGTCTGGATTGGAAAATCATTCCCATACGAAACAGCAATTGACTTTATTACCAAATCCAGAAACTACTATAAAGAATTAAAATACATTGCATTTTTTGATCTTGACCCGGGGATTTTCCCTGATCAAAGAAATTATGAACTCTATATAGGGGCTCCTACAAGAGATGCGCTTTTTTTCGATCTGCAGGCATGGAATGAAGAAGACTTTAAGATGCTTCAAAAGTCAAAATCAAATGAAGAATTTCAAAATCTTATACTCTCACGCTACAGCAATCAGACCAAAAATCATAAAAAAAGAAATCTCAAAAATCTATTTGGATTGTTCCACATTTAGACTGATCCCTGGATTATCTTTTTTTCAGAATTCATTCTTTATGTCTCCCTGAGCTGCCCTCATCCGCTTTCTGTAAAAAAACTGCCAGGATTGTTGAAATCTCTTTTTTCCTGACCACAAATTCATGAAATCTGCTTATTAATACATATTTCCTGTTTATCCCTGAGAAGCAGATATTTCTATGGTCAAAAATACCGATTGGAATTAAAATAGTAAGACAGAATTCTTCAGGCTTTCAGAGTTTATTCTGACGGCTTCTTAAAAGATTCAGAATTCATTTAATTTATTATAGAAAAATTTCTTTATTAAATTTATAAAATCCTTATATTCAGGATTCAATGGTCTGAAATTGCAGATGAATTTTGTAAGTCGTTAAATTTGGACATAAACAATGGGTACAGAGCTGTTAACTGAAAAAGAGAATAATGAACAATATTATGAAGCAGATTCCTTTCCTCCAGGTTTAAGCAGAAAAGTTGTTGAATCCATCTCTCATATAAAAAATGAACCCGGCTGGGTCACTGAATTTCGCCTGAAAGCTCTTGAAATCTTTGAATCCAAGCCTATGCCGAACTGGGGTTTCATCAATGAAGCCAATATTAACCTGAATCAGTATGTTCACTATGTAGGAACAAACCAGAAAAAGAAAAAATCCTGGGATGAGGTTGATCCGGAAGTCCTCCGAAGTTTTGAACGCCTGGGAATCCCGGAACATGAACGGCGCTACCTTGCTGGTCTCGAAGCCATGAATGACTCCGAAACAGTTTACGCAGGCGTGAAAAAAGAACTGGAAGAACTGGGAATCATTTTCTGCGATATAGACACAGCAATTCGCGAATTCCCGGACCTTGTAAAAAAACACCTGGGAACGGTGATTACTGCCGATGACAATAAATTTTCCGCATTAAACAGCGCTGTTTTCAGCGGTGGATCTTTTGCCTACTGTCCAAAAGGCATTAAAACTCCCATGCCTCTTCAGGCATACTTTAAAGTTACAGCCGCATCATCAGGGCAGTATGAGCGCACACTGCTCATTGCTGACGAAGGATCTGAAATTGTCTACAATGAAGGGTGCAGTTCCCTTCAGGATTCTGGAACAAACTTCCATACGGCTGTCGTTGAACTCATCGCACAGAAAAATGCAAGAATTCATTATACTACCATCCAGAACTGGAAAAAAAATATGTATAACTGGACGGTTAAACGGGGCCTCTGCGAAGAAGGAGCCCACATTACCTGGACAGACTGCAATATTGGCGCCAACACGATTAAATACCCCGGGATTATTCTCAAAGGCGACAATTCCACGGGAGACATTCTTTCGCTGGCGTTTGCCGGAAAAGATCAAATCCAGGATACAGGCGCTCGCATTATCCATTCAGGAAAGAATACAAGAAGCAACATTCTTGCAAAAGGGATCTCGCTGGACGGCGGAGTGAATTCCTACCGGGGCCTTGTTAAGTTTGACAAAAGCGCAGAAAATGCCTACAGCCATGTTAAATGCGATGCACTTATGATGGACGACCGCTCCCAGTCCCATGCATACCCTTACAATGATGTAAGCGGCGAACGTGGAACACTGAACTATGAAGCAACCGTATCAAAAATTGATGAAGATATGCTGTTTTATCTTCAGGCAAGAGGTCTTTCCGAAGATGAAGCAAAACTTCTAATTGTAAACGGCTTTTGCGACGGAGTGGTGCGCGATTTAAATGTAGAATATTCTGTTGAAATGACACGGTTGATTAAAATGATACTTGAAGACGGCCATGTAATAACATCACCCACAGAAGAACAAAAAACTTAAAGCGTAATAAATATTGAATTGTCATGTAAAAATTTATTAATTATTATTTTATTAAAACCAGGATCTTAAAATGAATGCACTGCTTGAAATTAAAGACCTCCATGCAAATGTGGAAGGAAAAGAAATCTTAAAAGGGGTAAGCCTGACTATTCCCCCCGGAGAAATCCATGCAATCATGGGACCAAACGGATCAGGGAAAAGCACACTTTCCTATACACTGATGGGGCATCCGAAATATCAAATCACATCCGGCGATATCCTTCTTGACGGTAAATCCATTCTGGATGCGTCCACAGACGAAAGGGCCCGACTGGGCATTTTTTTATGTTTCCAGTATCCAACATCCATTCCGGGCGTAACGGTAACTAATTTTTTAAGAACCGTTTTAAAAAACATACGGGGCGAAGATGTTCCTGTTAAACAGTTCAGAAAAGAGCTGAAAGAAGGAATGGAATACCTTCAAATGCGTGAAGATTTTGCCAGACGCTATGTCAACGACGGCTTTTCAGGCGGTGAAAAAAAACGACATGAAATCCTGCAGATGGCTCTCATGAAGCCGAAACTTGCTGTTCTCGATGAAGTGGATTCAGGACTTGATATTGACGCTCTTCGCATTATTGCAAGCGGCATCGAGGGTCTCCGCGAAGAAAACCGCTCCATGCTTGTTATAACCCATTACCAGAGAATTCTGGATTATTTAACTCTTGATAAAGTCCATGTTTTTATGGACGGAAAAATTCAGACTTCCGGCGGAAAGGAACTTGTTGAGAAACTGGAAAAAGACGGTTATGACTGGGTAATGAAGGAAGGGACAAAGGCATGAACGCCATTTCCAATCCTCCTGCAGAAGCAGAAACCTCATGGCTGAATAGCATTACATCAAAAGCTCGAAAAGCATTTGAAAAAATGGAACTGCCCGTTACGGACGAATCCTGGCGGAAAATTGATTTATCAGGTCTTGAACTGAATACATTTCAGTCTGGAACATCACAGACTTCACTGACTGCAGTCTCCGGAGAATCCCGTGTAAAAACATTTCACGAGCTTACAGAAGATGACAGAAACAGTCCGCTGTATAAAATTTTTTTTCAAAATCTTACTGAAAGTCTGGATAAGATTCCGGATATTTTTCATGCTCAGAACTTATCAGAAATTCAAAATGGCGCCTTAATTGAAGCATCAAAAACACCGGAAACTGTAAAACTCACTCATAAATTCACATCAAAACCTCAGAAAGGATCCGCTCTCTTCCACAGAGTCTTCATTCATGTTCCGGATAATTGCGATCTTACTGTATACGAAGAATTTAAAGGAACTCCTTCTGAAGAGATCACGCTTTGGAACATTCATACAACTGCAGTTTGCGGAAAGAATGCATCATTGAAGTACATTGCATCCGGAAGATTCACAGATAACGAATATCATTTTCATAATTTCGAAAGTATCCAGGAAAGAGATTCCTCAGTCCATCTCACCGTACTTCACGAAGGTGGAATTTCTGGAAAAAGTTTTTATACAGGAAAAATTAAGGAAACAGGCGGACATTTCAGAGGAATCGGACTGGGACTGGGAAGAAATCGGGAATTTAACGATATCGAAATGGCTGTGGAACATTACGCCGACCATTCGGAAAGTTCTCTTTATTACAGAACTGTATTAAAGGACCGCTCCCACAGTGTTTTCACTGGAAATTTATTTATTCCTTCAGGGCTAAAAGATGTCCAGTCCCATCAAATGAATAACAATGTCCTTCTAGACAAAAAAGCAAGAGCCGAATCCATACCAAAACTGATCATCAAAGCCGAGTCGGTTCAATGCGACCACGGAGCTACCGTAGGGGAAATTAACGAAGACGCTCTTCTATATTTAAAATGCAGAGGGATCCCCGAGGATGATGCGAAAAGCCTTCTTGTGGAAGGTTTTGCAAATGAAATCATTGACGAAATTCCTCTCGAAGAAATTCGGGAAAGGATTAGAGACGACGTAAAAGGAAGGATGCTGCAGTGACATTTGTGAAAGTGGCAGATGAAAGCGAAATCCCTGAAGGCGGAATGATTACTGTAAGAGCCAAATCAGTCAGAATTGCTCTTGCCAAAGTCGATGGAGAAATCTTTGCTTTTGAGGATGTATGCACTCACGATAACGGCTCGCTTTCAGGCGGAAGCATCAATCATGGATGCGTGGTCTGTCCAAGGCACGGCGCACGTTTTGATCTTAAAACCGGAGAGGTAAAACAGCTGCCAGCCACTGAAGGAATTGAGATTTTTGAGGTAAGAATATCCGAAGGAAATATTGAAGTCAATCTATAACTGAAATGATTATTTCTGCATCCGGATGCCTTAAAAAATGCTAATACTGCCGGGGTGAAATATAAAAAGGATTGATTCTGAAAATCCTGTTTATTAAACAAAATTTTTTCAGAATCAGGAGAGTAATAAGATGCTGGATTACAAAGAAATTAAAAAAGATTTTCCCATACTTCAGGAGAATATGAATGGAAAGCCCCTGATCTTTCTGGATACGGCGGCAAGTTCACAGAAGCCGCAGCAGGTGATTGATACATTTGCAGATTATTACAGATGCAGAAATGCAAATATCCACAGAGGCGCTTACAGACTGAGCTATGAAGCAACGGACCTTTACGACAGAACCCGCGCCAAACTTGCAAAATTTCTTAACTCACCCGAACCGGAATCCGTTATCTTCACGCGAAACGCTACAGAAAGTATCAATCTGGTTGCATACACATGGGGAGAAGCCAACATCGAAGAAGGCGATGAAATCCTTGTTTCGGAACTTGAGCACCACTCAAACCTTGTTCCCTGGATGATGCTTGCAGAAAGGAAAAAAGCAAAGCTGCAGTTCATCCCTCTGACGGAAGACCTGCGCTATGATTATTCCAGGCTGGACGAAGTCATCAATTCCAAAACACGAATTATCGCCGTAGCCCATATGAGCAATGCAACAGGGAATATTCACAATCTCAAGCTGCTCTCTGCAAGAGCAAAATCAGTCGGCGCCATTTTTCTGATAGACGGAGCCCAGGGCGCCAGTCACCTTCGCGTTGATGTTCAGGATCTGGACTGTGATTTTTATGCGCTGTCCGCGCATAAAATGCTCGGCCCTACAGGTGTCGGAGCTCTTTACGGCAGAAAAAGTCTTCTGGAAAGCATGCCTCCATTTTTGGGAGGAGGAGATATG
>JAOUOA010000103.1 GCA_029880625.1 Spirochaetia bacterium | reverse complement strand
CGAACAGGTATCACAGAGGTATGTTGCCATAAAAGAAGGGGAGTTTTATATCCCGCCTTCACTGCAGGTTCCGGGCAGAGAAAGGGCGCTTAAAATCTATCAGGAAGCTGTTCATCATTGTATGCAGAGCTATAATGAAATTACTGAGCAGCTGAAGCCCATTGTAGCCCAGGAGTATTTTCGGATTTTTCCTGCAAGATCAAAAAAGCCTGAAAAATTTGAAAGCAGCATTCATAAAAAAGCAATGGAAGCTGCGCGTTATATAATTCCTGTCAGCGCGTATACATATCTTTATCATACGGTAGACGGTCTGACCCTGCACCGCTACAGAAGACTCTGTAAATCCTATGACGTACCTGAAGAAACATTTCATCTTGTGGAAGCGATGTACCGGGCCGCTTCTGAGGCAGACCCTCTTTTTACAGGAGAATTCCAGGATCCGCTGCCCCTGGAAGAGACGCTGGAATATAAATTTTTTACAGGATTTTATGAAACTTCTGACTCTTTTTTAATGGATAAGACTTCAGCAGAAAACTTCATCAAAGAATTTGACGAAGATCTGAACCATAACCGATCAATTCTTGTTTCCCATGGAGGAAATGACGCTCTTTTTGCCTTAGCTTTCCGCAGTGTTCTTGGAATTTCACGAAATGAAATTTCTGATGAAGACGCCATACGAAACATCCTTGATCCGGCATTCAATCCACGAATTGCATCGGTATTAAATGAATCAACCATGACAAGACTGATGCGGTCCATGTACCACATCCACTATACTTTTAAGAAAAAGATTTCTCATACAGCGGATTCGCAGGACCAGAGGCATCGTACAGTGCCCGGCTCCCGTCCTTTTCTGATGAGACATTTTACCGGGAAGCCTGATTATATCACTCCCGATCTGATTGCAGACTCTCCCTCTGTAAATCAGTATTATGAAGAGTCCATGGATAAACTTTTTCGCCTGATTTCCGATTTTATCGACGCCGGCGGAAGCGAAGAAGCGGTGTATCTTCTTCCCAATGCTTTCCCGGTTCGCTTTTATGAATCCGGCGATCTTCTCAATCTGCATCATAAATGGAAAACCCGACTTTGCTATACAGCGCAGGAAGAAATTTTTAATGCATCTCTGGATGAGGTCAAACAGGTCTCCAGGATTCATCCGATCATCGGAAAGTTTTTATATGCGCCCTGCAAGATTCGTCATGACGGCGGAATCAAACCCTCCTGTCCGGAAGGGGACCGTTTCTGCGGAGTACGCGTTTGGGAAAAAACTCTCGATGAATACCAGCGCCTTTTATGAATTCTGCAGACGAATTTCATTATTCGGTTCTACTTGAAAGTGTAATTGAATTTTCCGATCCTCTTAAAAATATTTCTCATCCTGTCTTGATTGATGCAACTCTTGGAGCGGGGGGACATGCAATTTCTTTTGCCCAAAGATTTCCTGATGCACGGATTTACGCTTTTGACCGGGATCCTGATATGATTGAAAAAGCGCAGCAAAGGATTGTTTCGGAAAGAATTTTCTGCAGGCGTATCGAAGTTCCGTCTCCTGAAGACAGCCCCGGTCTTTATCTTCTGAACCGTTCTTTTGGTCAGGGAGCGGAACTTTTTTTAAACTCTGGAATTTCTGCAGATTTTATTCTGATGGATCTTGGCGTTTCCATACACCATTTCAGAGACTTGAAGAGGGGATTTTCCTATACAGATGAAATTCTGGATATGCGTCTCAGTCCGGATCTTCCGGAAACTGCAGCTGATATATTGAAAAAAAAATCAGAAGAAGAATTATCGTCTTTATTCAGTGAGCTTGGTGAAGAAAAGTTTTCAGGAAGGATTGCAAGATCCATTAAGGAAAATCTTCCAATCCTGAGCGCCAGACATCTGGCTGAAGTCATATTAAAAGCAGTACCGGGGAAGCATTACCAGTCTGCCGCTAAAATTCATCCTGCGACCAGGGTCTTTCAGGCTCTCAGAATTCATGTGAATCATGAATTAGAAGAATTAAACAAGTCACTGAAGCTGTTTCCGGAAATACTCAACCCTGGAGGCAGACTTGCTGTGATCAGTTTTCATTCCCTGGAAGATCGAATGGTAAAACTTGCATTTAAATCGATTGGCAGGAAGATTCAAAAAAAAGGATCTGAAAAAAGGGAAAAATATAAAGTAAATGAAAAGATGCCGGATTTCACCATTCTGACATCAACTCCTGTCATTCCCGGGACTGAAGAAATCAAAAAAAATCCACCTTCCCGATCGGCAAAATTAAGAGTAATTGAAAAAAAGCTCCGAAAATAAGTATATGAAGTCTTTTTCAGCAAAAAAAGAGGCCGCTGGAATGTTATGGATTTTTTTTATTGTGGCAGTACCTTTTATTTTTTTTTTAATGTACACTCGTTTAAGCATTCAGACTGCTCTTCTCAGAAGAGAAATCAGAACCGCTGCATTAAAAAAAGATGAACTGGTTCGTAAGAATAATGCGATTAAAGGAGAGCTTGCGGAGCGGCTTGAAAAAGGAAATATTGAAAGCCTGTATCTGAAAAAATCAGGTTCTCTTCCATTTTACCTGCGAAATAAGGTTGTCAGGGTAGAAATGGTACCTGAAAACGACTGAAATCGGTAAAAATGATGCCTTTGAGTATACAAAAAATTAAAAATACTCTTCCAGAAACAGCAGAGTTTCAGACTTCAGACGGCTCTTCCATCTTTGAAATATCTTCTCTTACTGACGATTCGCGAAAAGCTGATTCTGGCTGCATCTTCAGCGCAACGGAACTGGGTAAGAAATACCTGCAGGATGCGTACAGGAACGGCTGCCGTGTATTTCTGATTCCTGAAGCTTTAAGATTCCCCGATCTCTCAGGCTGTACTGTCATCCGCTCAAAAAATTTTCTTGAACTGCAGGGGCATCTTGCTTCGGAACTAAATGGGAATCCTTCTGAAGATCTGTATCTGGTCGGCATCACCGGGACGAACGGAAAAACTTCTATTTCAGAGATGCTCTATCATATCTGGAAAAGTGAAGGTCTTCAGGCAGGAGCCATCGGCACTCTGGGAGTTCGATTCATAGGACCGGATGGACAGGAAGAAAGTTTTACAACAGGTTATACAACTCCAAGAGCGGGTGAGCTTCAGTCCATCCTTGCCCGGATGAAACAAGCAGGAGTTACGCATGTCGCACTTGAGGCATCTTCCGAAGCTTTGTTTCTCGGAAGGCTTGAAGGCTGCTCTTTTTCCTCTTCTATCTTTATCAATCTTACGCCTGAACATCTTGATTTTCATAAAAGCATGGATGATTATTTTTCCGCAAAAATGCACCTTTTTGATCTTACGAAAGGAAGAATGATTGTTCATGGTTCCGGCGAATACGGCAGGAAGGCTCTTCAATATGCGGAAAACCTTTCTAAAGAAAGAACGGTTCTTCTTGATGGGCCGTTTGTTGAAAACCTGCCGTATCCGGTTTCTTTTAGTAAAGTCAATGCAAGCCTTGCCGTCCTTGCATCATCTTCCGATTCTTTTCGGCAGAAATTTGCATTGGAAGCTCTCAGGATTCTTCCTGATATTCCAGGACGGTTCAATCTGATTCCCTTCGATGACGAAAGTGTAGGCATTGTTGATTATGCTCATACCCCGGATGCCCTGGAAAACGTACTCAGAGAAACGCGAAATCTGGGAATGGTTCATATTTGCGTTGTTTTCGGATGCGGAGGCAACAGAGATGAAACCAAACGTCCACTGATGGGGAAAGCGGCATATGAATTTTCTGATTTTGTGATTGTTACAGACGATAATCCCAGATCGGAAGATCCTTCACGCATTCGCTCACAGATTATCCAGGGGATTGTGGAAGCGGAAAATGATTCGAAATCGCTTCTGGAAGTTCCAGGCAGAAAAAAAGCTGTCAGGAAAGCTGTGGAATGGCTTTCCGCTCAGAACGCTCCATCGGCAGTTGTTCTTGCAGGCAAAGGACATGAAAATGTCCAGATTTTTGCCGATCATAGAGAAATCTTCAGTGATTCCGATGTCCTGAGAGAAGAATTCATCAGGGTCAGCGAAAAGGTGATTGTTCATTAAATTCGATCAGTTCAATGCCTTCCTATACTTACGAAAATCTTGTTTCCTCAATGCACTGTATCGCCGCCGCTCCTCCTTCAGGCTGGAAAGCGGAGGGGGTTTCCACCGATACGAGAACCATGGACAGAGGATGTCTTTTTTTCGCTCTATCAGGCGATCGTTTCGATGCGCACAATTATCTGGATGAAGCCGTGGGCAGGGGAGCCTCTGGCATTGTTATTGAAAAAAACAAAAAGGAATCCTGTCTTGCCTTCTTAAATTCAATCGGTCCGGAGATCTGCATTTTTGAAGTAGACGATGTTCTGAAATCCCTTCAGTCGCTTGCTTCCTGGCATAGACGAAGGATTGCAGCTCCTGTTATCGCCGTTACGGGAAGCAGCGGAAAAACTTCAGCAAAGGAAATGCTTCTTACTCTTATTGAATCTTCCGGAAAGAAAGCAGGCGGAACTACAGGAAATTTAAATAATCATATCGGTCTTCCTCTTACTCTTGCCAATCTGGATGAAGACTGTGATTATATCGTTCTTGAGATGGGAATGAACCATCCAGGAGAAATTTCACTCTTGAGCAGAATTGCCCGTCCGGATCTTTCTTTGATTACCTCGGTTTCAGGAGCGCATATCGGTTTTTTTAATTCAGTTGAAGAAATTCTTTCGGCAAAACTTGAAATTACGGAAGGAATGGATGAAAACGGACTTCTCGTTTACTGTGCATCTTCCGGAATGCAGGAGCAAGTTTCCCGTTATGCTGAAAATCACAAGATTCGATGCCTGCAGTATGCACTGATTGAAAAAATATCTGCAGACAGAATGCCTGATGAATATGGAGAAAATCTGCAGACAGACCTGAACGGGATTCAGTTTTCATGGAGAAGAAATACCATAAAGAATTCCAATTACTTCAGCAGAGAAATGGCGGAAAATCTTCTGGGATGCATGATTGTAATGGAAAAAGCAGGGATGAAGTTTCCTTCAATCCTTGAGAATGCTCAACGGGCAAGACCTCTCACGGAAGGTCGTTTTCAGGTTTTTCGAAAATTGAATTCTTCAGGAAACCTCAGCATCCTGATTGATGACAGTTATAATGCCAATGGAGATTCATTCTGTAAGGCAATTTCTGCGTTAAGACGGATCCTTCCTGAAGGGAAACTGCTTTTAATTTCCGGAGAAATGGCGGAGCTGGGAAATTTTTCAGAAACAGAGCATGCAAGGGTGGGGATACAGGCAGGCCTGGAAAAGTATGATCTGGTGATTGCATCCGGATCAGAGAATGCCACAACCTTGCTTGACGCCTGCAGCATGGAACATCCTGATGGAAGAACGCTTCTTGCTGAAAACCGGGAAGAGATTATCCGGGATTTAAAACAGCATCTGAAAGGCATGGATGGAATTCTTGTAAAAGGTTCGCGCAGCGCAGGAATGGATCTCGTCTGTCAGGCGATAAAGGAAATGGGATATGTTTGAATTTTTCTACAGTCATTTTGAAATGCCGGGGTTTTTCCGTCTCTTCAGTTTTGTAAGTTTTCGCGCACTTCTGGCCGCCCTTTTTTCTATGGGGATTACTTTTTTCCTTGGGGATTATTTTATCGGACAGCTTCGCAAGCTGAACTTTAAAGAAACCATTCGAAGCGACGGCCCCAGCTCTCATCAGTCCAAGGCAGGAACGCCGACCATGGGCGGGCTTCTCATCCTCTTCAGTTTAACGGTTTCCTGTCTTCTTTTCGGAAATCTTACAAACCATTATTTCAACATTCTGCTTTTATGCACCGTTGCTCTCGGCGGTATCGGTTTCATGGATGACTACAGCAAATCAGTCCTGAAGAAGAAAGGCGGTATGAATGCAAAAGCAAAAATGATTTTAACCCTTTTTGTTTCCTTTATTTTTCTGTTTCTTTATCTCTGGTTTACCCCTCAGAATATTTCTGGAGTGGGGATTGAATACAGTAAAACAGGCTTGTTTTTTCCTTTTATAAAAGGACAGGTTGTTGATCTTACCGTGTATCTTGCTTTTCCCTTCTGGCTGCTTGTTGTCGTGGGATCCATTCATGCCGTTAATTTAACCGATGGACTTGACGGGCTGGCGATCGGGACGGTTTCTATTGTCGCCGTTACGATGGCGATCATGGCATACCTGACCGGATCGCCGCGAATAGCCAATTATTTAAATATCCCTGCCGTAACATCGGGGCATGAAATTGCTGTTTTTCTTGCCGCTCTGACGGGTGCAGGCGTCGGTTTTCTCTGGTTTAATGCAGCTCCCGCTCAGGTTTTTATGGGTGATACAGGTTCTCTGGCTCTGGGCGGCGTTCTCGGCATGACGGCAATCATTCTGAAAAAAGAAATTCTTCTTGTTGTTATGGGAGGGGTGTTCGTCATGGAAGCGCTTTCTGTGATTCTTCAGGTGGCATCCTTTAAAATTCGAAAGAAAAGAATCTTTAAGATGTCGCCGCTGCATCACCATTTTGAACTTCTGGGATGGCCTGAAACAAAAGTTGTTGTGCGTTTCTGGCTGATTGGACTGATTCTGAGTCTGATTTCGCTTTCTACGCTGCGAGTACAGTAATCAATCCTCTGATGTATGAAAACAAAAAAATATTGGTTGCAGGGGCTCTTGGTAAATCGGGCAGAGCCGCAGCGGAACTTTATCTTGAACTGGGAGCACAGGTCATTGTATGGGATGAAAGCCAGGATCCATTACCGGAACACCTCAACAGTTCAGAGAGCATTCAGGATGCAAGATCAGAAAGCGAAAAAGCATTAATTGAAAAATATAATCCGGATTTTATTGTAACTTCCCCGGGCATACCTCTAACCCATCCTCTGTTTCTTTTTGCAGAAAAGAAAGGCATTCCTGTGTACGGCGAAACAGATCTGGCATTCAGGATCATGGAGGAACGTACAGGCAGCAAACCTTTGATTGCAGGGATTACAGGAACGGACGGGAAATCCACCACCACGGCTCTCCTTGCCCACCTTCTGAACGAATGCGGATTGAAGGCTATTCCCTGCGGAAATTTCGGTCTTCCACTTTCCGAACTGGCAAAAAAAAAATCGGAATGTTATGATGTTTATGTTGCGGAACTTTCTTCCTATCAGCTTGAACCATTAAAGTTTCTTCATCCGGAAGTTTCCATGATCTTAAATCTTGCAGAAGATCACCTGGATCGCTACAGGAGCATGGATGATTATCTGGAAGCCAAGCTTCATATTCTGAATCTTCAGACAGAACAGGATTTAATGATTGCGCCGCCGGAAATCATTGGAGCTGCAGAAAACTATTTAAAGAACCGTTTGGATCAGAAAGTCCGAATGAAATCGCCTCCTGAAATAAGAGAATTGATTCATTTCATGCTGTTTAAACCGGTACCGATCAGCGGTTTTTCTCTTGCAGGGAATCATAATCTGAAAAATCTTTCGTTTGCCCTTGAGGCCCTGGCCGATATCCTCAAACGTAAATCCATCGAAATTTCAAATGAAGTTTTTCTTCATGCCCTTCAGTCTTTTAAAGGACTTCCGCACCGTTTTGAGGATCTCGGAGAAAAAAACGGAATTCGCTTTATCAATGACAGCAAATCAACGACCTGCCAGTCCATGGTTACAGCCCTTGAATCGGTTAAAGATGCCGGTCTTTTTCTTTTATGCGGAGGAAGAAATAAAGGAATCGATTTTTCCGTATTGAAGAAATATTCCCGTCAAATTCGTTTTTTTCCGTATGGCGAAGCAGGACCGGAAATTGCAGAAATTGTGGAAACCAGGTCATATGCGGATATGAAAGATGCTTTTTCTGCAGCGGTAGAGTCTGCAGAAAAAGCTGAAAAGGCAGTAATTCTCCTGAGCCCAGGATGTTCCTCTTTTGATCTGTACCGATCCTACCTGGAAAGAGGAAACCATTTTAAAAGCCTGGTGGAATCATTATGAAAGGATTTGAGTCTCTGAAAATTTCGGGAAACAGCCGGGATTTAATTCTTTTTACACTG
>JAOUOA010000102.1 GCA_029880625.1 Spirochaetia bacterium | reverse complement strand
TATGACGGAAACTGCGGTCCGTAAAATTTATATTTTGGCCGGTATTATCTTTTAAATACTTCCTGATTGGTTGATTTTACGTTTTGTCTGAATTCTTGATTGCATTCAGCTTCCTGAGAATGTCTCAAATTCTTCTGAAGAGATTTATGATTACCGGTACAGGTCTTTTATAATGATCATGCTGTAAGTTTTTGTTTTTTTCAAAACCGGGAAATCTTTTAATTTCTTTGCATAATCGCCGTCCTGGGCTTTTGGGTTATCAAATTCAAAAATATACATTGTAACTCCGTTAAAATTTTTGTACATATTTTTCATTGATTTCATTTTATTGAACTCAGCTTCCGTGCTGTAAGAAATTTTATTTTTCTTTCTTTTTAAAAATTGCGCATACATGTTTGGTTCAGAATTGTTTTCTCTTGAGTTGACCTTAAAAAAATTAATTGTTTCTTTTGAATTTTTATTTATATAATCTGAAACTTCATTGAAAGGGCCGGGGAAATAGTAATATCTGAATTTAACATACGGATTGGTATTTAATTGAGGAATCTGTCCATATTTACTGTTAACGTAGCCGGCAGATGCATGGAAGTCATAAATCGTCGATGGCGGCAGCGAAATCTGAGAAAAATCATTTACGATGTTGAATAATTCATCCTTTTTTCCCAACGGCCCTGCAATTTTCCTGGCAAGCGGTATCTGGTTATCATACATTAAAAAAGTGGTATAAAGATAAATGGAGTCTTTGTTTTTTTTGTCGGTGCTATACAGCCTTTCTGCATACTGAATACCCTTATTCAAATTGACAAATGAAGTATGCGGTCCGGATCCTTCTTTGAATTCTGTATCAGGAGTCCCGTTTAAATCGGCCATTATGAATAATGCATAAGGAAAATCTGGATTGGCTTTTAAAACCATTTCCATTTTTTTTATAATAGAGCTTCTTTTCTCCGGCTTTTTCAATGAATCTTTTCCGCCCATAGTATACATATGCCGAATTTTTTTATAATGCTCGTATTCCAGAAGACCGCAGTTAAAAACTTCCTGAAGATTACTCTGACTTTTAGCAATTGATTTGTTGCATTCCTGTATCTTTGCATCATCTTCTGCATGGAGATAAGTGTTCAGAAAGAAGAACGATGCAAATAGAATGAAAGTAAATAAATATCGATTCATATCTAATCCTGTATCCTGAATATTTAGATGTCAATAGATTTTTATTGCATCAACCAGCATTCCTTGCGAACTGCCGCTTTAATTGAAGGGACAAATGCAGCTAGGCGACATGAATTTATTGAAATATAGCGGATCTTGATTTCTTTTACACTGCTTCTGACCCTTTTCGCCTTTTTATTTAAGCCGGTACCTTACCTGCACAAGACCCGTTTCAAAACGGACGCTTTCCATCAGGTGAAGCTTGATATTCTTCTGCATTTTTCCAAAGAGCGGAATTCCGTCTCCGAGCAGAATCGGAATAATAGAGATCGTGATTTCATCAATATAATCATGTTCCAGAAACCCCTGGATGAGCCTTCCTCCGTCGGCATAAACATTATCCGCACCGGATTTTTGAATAAATTCATACAGCTCTGAAATGCTTCCTGAAAAATATTTTTCATTATGCAGGACTTCAGCAGGCCTGGATGTATAAATAATACACTGCTTTTCTGAATACGGCCAGGGTTTAAATTCTTTTACGATATCAAATGTATTTCGCCCCATCACAATTGTGTCAATGGAGCTGAAAAATTTACTGAATCCGTAATCTTCGCCCTCTTTTTCAGCAATGGAAAGCCAGTCCAAACCTCCGTCAGTGCGGGCAATATAACCGTCCAGACTTGAAGCTATATAAACATTTGTTTTCATATTTTTTTTCTTGAGAACCCTTATATTAGAATCTGCAGCCGGTACAAATTTAAATAACCAATATTCTTTGAAATAAAAAAAATTCCCGACAGCAGCATTGGAATTATATTCAAAAGATTTTGCAGACAGTCAATGACTATAGCATAGCAAATCAATCATTTTCAATTTAAAGAACAATTCATAATATTTTCAAATGGGGTTTCTGCGGAATATCATCTGTAAGTAAGCGACTTCCCTGATATCTTCTACCGTATATTCAGCATCAAACTCTGGAAGATCAGACTTTAATCATTATTCTTTCAAATAATATTTCTTGAATTATTCTCTATTAAACCTGTAATATGTTGAAAATGCCGGAATTCAAACTGGAAATCATACAAAGCGGTCCCAAACGCAAAACTAAAAAGCCGCCTCTTCTGTTCATTCATGGAATGTTCCATGGCGCATGGTGCTGGAAAGAACATTTTATGCCTTACTTTTCAAAACAGGGTTATACCTGTTATGCAGTCAGCCTTCGGGGACACGGTAAAAGCGAAGGAAAAGAAACCGTCTGGCGCGCAACCGTAAATGATTATCTTAAAGATATCCATCGAGCTGCAGAACAAATTTTAAGAGAAACAGGAAAACACCCTGTTCTGATTGGACATTCCATGGGCGGCATTCTTTCCCAGCTCTATATTGAAAAATATCCCGCAGCAGGATGCGTGCTTCTTGCCTCTGTTCCTCCCTGGGGACTTATGCCTGTAACCCTTCGAGTTATAAAAAAGACTCCTCTTCTTTTTTTAAAAATCAATTTAAAGCTGAATATGTTTGAATTTGTTAAAACTCCGGCTCTTTTTAAAAAAGCATTTTTTTACGCAATTTCAAACAGAAAAATCATCAAATACCATAAATTGATCAGCAATGATTCCTATCTTGCCTTTATGCAGTTGATTTTTTATAAATTTTCCTCCCCTTCAAAAATCAGCATTCCTGTAGCCGTTTTCGGGGGCGAAAAGGATTCACTTCTGCCGACTCCGGGAATTAATGGCACGGCAAAAGCCTATAAGTCTGAAGCAGAAATTTTTCAGAACATGGGGCATGAACTGATGCTGGAAGACGGCCATGAAAATGTTGCAACTTCTATTTATAACTGGTTAAAAAAATTATAAATTATTTAAGGAGAAAAATTATGCCATTAAACCGACAGATCGGACAGAGCGCTTCTGAAGACAGACTGGAAAAACTAATCGAAGAAAGGCTTCAGCCAGGAACAGATAAAAAAGCAATTGATACAAGAATCTGGGATTTATTCGGCGAAGAGTGGGCCGTAATGTTTACGGATCTATCCGGATTTTCACGCGGTGTGGAAGAATACGGAATCATCCATTTTCTCCAGACCATATACGAATCTCAGCGGCTTCTGATTCCCGTCATTGATAATCATGACGGCATTCTTCTGAAAGTGGAAGCGGACAGCCTGCTGATTATTTTTCGAAATCCCATGAAGGCTGTTGACTGCGCCATCAATATGATGA
Source organism: Spirochaetia bacterium (assembly GCA_029880625.1). Lineage (GTDB taxonomy): Bacteria > Spirochaetota > Leptospiria > Leptospirales > Leptonemataceae > JAOUOA01. The sequence continues at coordinate 4,722 of JAOUOA010000102.1, read as the reverse complement.
AAGTTCTGGAAGATTACAATATCCATACGCCTGAAATCGAAGACATCCTTCTCTGCGTGGGAATCGGCTTCGGAAAAATGCTCCGCATCGGCGATCATGATGTCTACGGAGCCGAAGTCAATGCTGCAAGCAAACTGGGCGAAGATACGGCTGAAGCGCGGCAGATCTTAATTACAGAGAATGTAAGGAACGCACTGGTGGACCATAAACGCGAAGATTTAAACTATCAGAAAATGGAAAAATCTCCGCCGGGAGCAAGGGCATCCTATGAGCTGAAATATACTTTATGAGTGGATTTACCTATCTTACACGCCCATACGCAGGATTGTATCCAGCATTTCTGTCTGTGTCTGGATAAAACGCGCCGAAGCATTGTAGGAATGCTGGAACTGCACCATGTTTGACATTTCTTCGTCAAGGCTGACGCCCATCACGGTCTGGCGAAGATTGTTCAGTTCCATTAAATTGTCTTTCTGCCTCTGGATGGCGTCTTCCGCCGCCCTGGATTCAGTGCCCAGTTTGGAAATCAGAGCATTGTAAAATTCTTCCGGATTTTTACTGTGACCGATCATTTTATTGCCCTGCTTTAAAGCAGATGCCAGAAGAAGAGCATTGTTTCCGTCGCCGGGTCCGCCTTCCATAGTATAGTCGCCCACTCCGTCGCGGTCTTTTCCCCTGCCGGCAGCGATGGAGGCCGGACTGTTTTCAATTGCTCTTGAAACAAACAGATGGCTTGACGGATGAAAAATCGGAGTCAGAGTAATATCTTCGCGTCTGGCGCGCAGTTTTGAAATTTCATTGATGCGGCGAAAATCAAAAGCGCCCGCTTCGCCGGATGACTGTAGAACGCCTGCATAACCCACCAGGAGCTCTCCGGAATCTTCCAGATGACGGATCATGAAATTGCTCATCCTGTTATCTTCTGCAACATCGCCCTTTAGCGCAAGCTGATTGTCATGAGTTAAATACGCAACCACGCCTGCTTTTGAATCGTTGATTCTTTTTATTACATCACGTAGGGTTTGATCCTGAGTATAGTCAATCCGAACAGGAGTGTTCTCCATATCATTTCTGAAAAATGTTACGGTTCCGTTCAGTCCGAGCCTTCGGTCCGGATCTACCGTGTTATTTCCCGTAATCCGGAAAACGGCCGTAACCTCTTCGGTTCCATCCTGATTTAAATCAAAATTTCCCGATACATTCTGCATCCGGAAGGAACTGTCCGAAGAAGAACTCAGATCGCGGATTTCAAAAAAATTCATATTTGTTTTTCCGTCCAGACCGAATCCGTCTTTATGAATTTCATTTAATGTATCTGCAAGATTCACCGCATAGAGATCCAGCTGATCAATCCTTTCCGTAATGGCGCGGTCCCGCATGTCGACCAGACCTGCAATTTTTCCGCCGTCAATGATCACATCTTTTTGATTGTGCTCCCAGACGATTCTTGCCATTCCTTCATTCGCAGGATCTGGCTGGGTGATCAGTTTCCTGTGAACCTCTCCCTGAACGACAGCCTGCTCTCCGATAAACACAAAAAGCTCGTCTTGATCGCCTCTTCCGACATTGACATCCACCAGTTCGGACAGATCTTCAATGGCCTTATCGCGTTTATCCATAAGATCATTCGGATTATCGCCGAGGGCCTGTACTTTAAGAATTCTTTCATTTAAATCGCGGATTTTAGCGGCAAGCGAGTTTACCTGATCAACGGCTGCAATTACCTCATTGTTGGCGCGGGTTCGAAGACTGCTCAGACCGTTATACATATCATGCATACGCGTTGTAAGAGCTTTTGCTCTTTCAATTACAACTTCCCGGTGCGCCATATCGGAAGGATATGCGGAAAGCTCCTGAAGCGAACCCCATAAATTATCGGTTAACGTCCTGAGAGTATTGTCTCCGGGTTCGGAAAAGATCTGTTCCATCTGATAAAGATAAAGGCGTGAAGAATCCCAGAAACCTTTTTCATTAACGACATTGCTGATCTGGTCATCGTAAAACATATCGCGGATTCTTTCCACCTGCGCAACATTCACTCCCTGGCCGATCTGTCCGGGGCCGTTTGCACGATTCAATGAAGGTTCGTAAAGAGGATCCATTGCCTCCATGGTAACCCGCTGACGCGCATAATGGGGATTGTCCGCATTGGAGATATTGTGACCCGTAGTGTTGAGCGCAAGCTGATGCGCGCTCAGCCCGCGTTTTCCTATTTCCAGTCCGCCGAATGTTGAACCCATAATCCTACCTGCCCTTATCGCTAGATGATGTCATGCATTGGCATTGACAACAACAGAACCCGTATATTTTTTTCTGATTTTATCCTGTGAAGCTTTCCCTGAATTATTATAAGTGGAATCGTCATCGGATGAAAGCGATTCAAGAAGTTTGTGAATGGTATCGCGCGCATCCGTCAGGCGCCTTCCGTTTTCTTCCGTTTCCTGCTTTAACTTAAAAGCTGTATTTCTGTATTCATCCACAATCCGGCAGGTGTCCTGCGAAAGTTCGGGAGCCTTTTCATCAGTAAGAAGACAGAACTGCGTGAGCGTCACCGGTCCTGAAAGTTCCAGGTAATGCTCTCTTGCATAGCCGACAAAAAGACGCTCTCTTTTTGAAGCTATTTCCCGAACCTCTTCCATCAGTATGGAAGACTTTTCCGTCAACGCCTGAAGTTTTTTTCCGTCTGCAGCAAAAATACTTCTGCGTTTTTCTTTTTCCGCTTCCAGCGCTGCTTTCAAAATCAGGGTTTCCTGCGCCAGTAACTCAGAATATTTTTTAAACATAACTTTTCTCCCTACCTCTTTGATTCGGCTTTCCTTACAAAAACATGATTAAAAAATTATTTGATTGACTGTACTTCATAATGTATAAGTCTGAATCGACTATTCAAAGGGAGCGGAATGATAAATGAAACTACTCAATACAGGACATAATCTAAATAAAAAACCAGGAACAATAGCTGTAAAAATCGGATTCTTTACAGCCTCAATAATAATGATCTATGCCATTTCCTTCTGTTCGGGCGGAAGCAAAAAGGGAGGAGACTTTGATGTAAGCCTCTGTAAAAGCGGAAAAATTACCGTATGGGGAGAATCTCCTGTTTTTACAAGTAAAGCCGCTTCCAGGGATAAAGCAAAAGAAGATGCCTGCAGAATTGCCGTTCAGAAATGCATCGGAGAAGAAATTTCTGCAATTTCCAATGTTTCAGACGGACAGTCCATCGGAAATGAAATCTTTGCTCAGGCTAAAGGAATCTGCAGAAATGATCAAATTGTAGAAGAAAAAGAGTACATGCTTGATACCGTAAAAATGCTCCGTGTCTTTGTCCGCTTTCAGGTGGATCCGGCAGCGCTTCAGAACCGCATCGATACCATGCAGAAACTTGTGGGGAATCCCAAGGTCATCATTTTAATCCGCGAAGAGTACAATCTTCCAAGAGGCGGCAAACGCGTGGAAGGATTTACATCCAGAAACGGAATGGTATCTGCCTCTCTCAGAGAATATCTTGTCAGCAAAGGCTATACAGTTGTTGACCCGAAAGACGCCGCCCGAGGTCTGAACGAAGCTCAGGTTGCAGGCAATGCAGACAATATTCCCGACAAAATCAAAGATAAAGCCATGAAGGCCGGAGCCGATGTTCTGATTGTCGGAAAAATTGAAGCGAACCCGCAGAAGATTGAAGTGGAAGCATTTAAAAGATCCGGCCTCAAGTCCTTTAAGGCTACGGGAAATTTAAGCATTCTTTCGCTCTGGGGAGCGGGACGGGTTCTCGGCGAATACAATCAGCACAACAACGGCGCACAGACCACAGACCTGGCTGCAGCTCAGGCCGCCATGAAGCGGTACGCCCTCGGTTCAGACAAAAGTAAACCTGCAGGAGCTGCCAGCTTCATCCACAGAAAGCTTTCTACGGAATGGGCCGAACAGACCAGAAACAATGTAATCCAGATGAAAATCCGAGGACTTCCTGTAAAAGATGCAGGAACATTCCGCGATGACCTTCAGGAACGCACCAATGTCCGTCAGATCAATGAAATTTCATCTTCTACAAACGAAGTTGTATGGGAAGTTGTTTATCCCGGAAGATCCTTCGCACTTGCAGACAGCATTGCCTTTTACGGAAACAATCCAAAAATGTTTTTTGTCGTAAGAGACACTGGAAAAAATATCAATGTAACAGAAGTAAAACGCGGTTTAATCCGGGTTCAGTTTAAGTGAAGTTTGCGCTGAACAATAAATTATTTTTCTACCTGTTTCAGATTTTATTTCTGACGCTTTTTATATCGCCGTCCGTAAACTGCGATACGCTTTTTGGCCGCCGCCTGAAAACCCTCACCATCAGGGTGGGCGGCCATGAAGTAACCGCAGAAATTGCGCGTACTCAGAGCGAAAGAAACAGAGGCTTAATGTTCCGCGAATCGATCGGCAAAGAAGAAGGAATGCTTTTTGTCTTTCCCCAGGAACGAAGTCTTTCCTTCTGGATGAAAAACACCCTCATCCCTCTGGATGTGGGATTTTTTGACAGTCAGGGCTACTTTATTGAATACAGAAGCATGGAGCCTGACAACGGCAGTAAAACCTATCATTCTTCCGAACCGGCGCTGTACGCTTTAGAAATGCGAAAGGGATGGTTTCGCGAAAAGAATATAAAAAAATATGCGAAGCTGGAGCTGCCGGAGCCGATAACAGGATTACACTGAAATTGTAAACATCCTGACTGAA
>JAOUOA010000101.1 GCA_029880625.1 Spirochaetia bacterium | reverse complement strand
TGTAATTAAAGGAAAACTTGCCTTTGTTACCATCATGCGCGGTTGCAATAATTTTTGCACTTTCTGCGTGGTTCCCTATACAAGAGGCAGAGAAAGAAGCCGGCCTGTTTCATCGATTATTACAGAAATACATCATCTTGCTGAAAAAGGAATCCAGGAAGTGACGCTTCTTGGACAGAACGTAAACTCTTACATCCATGAAGATTCTGATTTTACAGATTTAATTCGTGTTATATTAAAAGAAACTCAAATCCAGCGACTGCGTTTTACCTCACCCCATCCCATGGATTTCCCTGAAAAACTATTAAACTTAATGGCCGAAGAAAAACGATTTTGCTCTCACATCCATCTTCCTCTTCAGTCCGGAAATACGGAAGTCTTAAAAAGAATGAAACGCGGATATTCCAGAGAAGATTTTCTGCAGCTTGTAATGACCATCCGGGAAAATATTCCGGGTGTTGGACTTACAACTGATATTATTACTGGATTTTCCGGAGAAACAGATGATGAATTTAATGATACACTGTCCCTTGTCAGAGAAGTTCAATTTGATATGGCATATATGTTCAAGTATTCCGAACGGGAAAAAACCGTAGCAAGCCGGAGTTATCCCGATGATGTACCGGAAGAGGTCAAACTGGAGCGTCTGAACACGCTGATCCAGCTTCAGAATCAGATCAGTAAAGATGTAAATGCGTCTGAAGTTGGAAACCTTCATGAAATTATGATTGAGGGGCTCAGCCGGCGTTCAAAGGAACATTCTTCAGGCAGAACTTGCTCAAATAAAGTTGTGATTATACCCGGGATTTATGAGCCTGGAAGTTTTGTATCCGCATTAATTGGTGACTCAACTTCAGCTACATTATTCGGAAAAGTACAATAAAACATTAAAATTCCCTGAAATTCTTTTTCAAAAACGGCTCAAAACGTCCGATAGTATAATGATGATACATAATTCCAGAAAAATCGCATTTTTGGTCTGCTTATCTTTATTTTTTTCTTATGAACCGGTCAGTACAGAACCTGCTCTGGATTTCAGAGGAGACCATACTGTAAATTATTTCAGCAGATATTCAGATATTGTAATTCAAACAGATAAAGTTCAGTATGATGCAGGTGAGGAAATCCCCGTAAAGTTCAGAATTACAAACACAGGATACCAGGTGATTCGCATTTATCCATCGTCTGAAATGAATCGTTCTTTTCAGTTTATGGTGCTGGACGCACGCGGAAGAGAAATCGAATCTGATGCAGAGCATATGAAAGGCAGCCGGCGCTATCCGAATGCAAAGAAAGTGGTTTCTTATGAAGGCGAGTCTGTAAAAGAAATCATTCTTCATCCTGAAGAAACCTATGAAAAGACCATCTATCTGAATGATTTATTCACGCTTTCTCCCGGACAGGAATTCAGAGTGAGCGGATATTTTTATCCAGATGTGCATCAGGAGTTTTTTGTAAGATCATCCAACCAAATCAAGGTCAGAATTGGAAGAGACAGAAGAAGCGATTTTTTAAATGAAGATCACTCTTTTCAAACCAATCCTGAAAATCCATCTTTAAGCCCTGAAGAAACCGTTTATCTTTTTTTATCTGCTGAATTGAAAAAGAACTGGCCAAACTATTTGAAATATTTAGAATTAAATAAATATATAACTGCATATGACCGTTTTGCCACTCGTTTTGCCGAAGCTTCCGAAATGGAAAGACCTGTCATCTTAAAAGATTTTGGAGATTATCTTTCAGGGGGCCGTTCGGAAGAACTGAAACGATTTAAAATCATTCAAGTAAAATTTGATAGAGCATTGAGCGGAAAAATCCTTGATCATGGCAGATCCTATGTAATTGTACATGCAGAAAGAGATACAAGAGGATTTATCGAAAGATATGAATACACGTACAGTCTTGAAAAATCCCTGGACAGAGACGGTTTCTGGAAAATTGTTCATGTTACAGCAAGGCTGATTGACTGAAAATAATAGAATGGGAGTTGCGGTATGACAGAAATCCTATCCCAGGATGAAATTGATGCTCTTTTGACGGCTATTTCAACAGGCGATGTAAGTCCTGATGATTACGGTCCTGTGGGCGAGCAAAAAAAAGTAAAAATCTACGACTTCCGCCGTCCGGATAAATTTTCTAAAGACCAGATCCGAACGCTGCAGATGATGCATGAAACTTTTGCCCGTCTTACGACTACGGCACTTTCTGCACAGCTTCGCGCCCTTGTCGGAGTCCATGTGGGTTCGGTAGACCAGCTTACCTATGAGGAATTTATCCGATCCATTCCGAATCCCACAACCCTTGCTGTCATCAATATGGATCCTCTTCGCGGATCGGCTGTTCTTGAAATTGATCCAAGCATTACGTTTACCATTATTGACAGGCTTTTCGGAGGACCAGGCGAACCGACAAAAATTACGCGTGAACTTTCCGATATTGAGCTTTCTGTAATGGAAGGAATTATTGTTCGAATTCTAGGAAATCTTCGTGAAGCCTGGTCCACAGTAATTGACCTTCGTCCACGACTGGGAAATATCGAAACCAATCCCCAGTTTGCTCAGATTGTTCCTCCGAACGATATGGTGGTTCTTATCACGCTTGAAACCAAGGTCGGCGATGTTGAAGGAATGACAAACCTCTGTATTCCCTATATTACCATTGAACCGATTATTTCAAAACTTTCTGCACAGTACTGGTATGCATCGGTAAGAAAAGGCGGATCCGATGAAAATATGGCCATCATTCAGGACCGTCTGGATCAGGTTGAAATTCCGATTATAACGGAAGTGGGCGATATTGAGCTTTCCCTCGGCGATGTTCTCCAGCTGAATCCCGGTGATGTAGTAAAACTTGGAAGATCCCATTATAAATCAGATATGCTTGTAAGAGTAGGCGAAAGAAAGAAATTCAAATGCCGGCCGGGAAAGCTCGGAAAGCGGGTAACCATACAGATCGGTGATTCCATCGAAGATATCCCGGACGAACTTCTTGGAAGTACCCGTTCTGAGGAAGATATCTGATGTCTTGAAGTTCTGGAACTTGAGATTCTTGAAGAAAAAAACCTTCTCAATGTTTCAATGGAATTAATATTCTGCTTTTAATAAAAAAGAGCGTAAGATGCGGAAAATTGAATTTACTGATTCAACCCTCTAAAGAGCTATTTAAATTCACAATAGGATGGATTTTGTCATCCTAAAAATAATCAGACAGCTTAGCTCCTGGAATCACAATTTTCTGATCTCCGATTGTATATTCACCGTTAGAATTTTCATCCAGATAATCCATTAAAGAAGACATCGCTGTTCCGGTCAGGCGTGCAGGGAAATTTTTTTCTTTTAACAGTATCCCCAGAGTTGTTTCGTCAAAAAAAAGAAAACTTTCTGAAGAAACGGTTATATCTTCGCCATAATCTAAATGAATGACAAACAGTTCTGAGCGGGTTGAGATTACTCCTGTTGCAAATATTGGGAATCCTGAAATCTTTTGGATTCTTGAAAATTCATTTCTTTCTTTAAATTGATTGTGGATGTAGTAATTATTTTGAATTCGAAATAGGTTTCTTTTAAAATAATTTAATATACCGGCATTCGTAATTTCCTGATTTCGATGAAACCACTTTCCTGATTTGTCGATTTGAATTCCGGATTCTGTTATGATTCCGTTCTGTAAATAAGATTCTTCCATAAATTCTATGCTGCATGATACTATGATTTCAATGCACTGAAAAGCAGAATTTTAAGGATTTAAATTTTTCCTTTTAAATTATCTTTTGATATCTATGTGACCTGGAATGTAAAACATCGGGAGCAAGGGATCACTCAGTACTGAGGGTCTGCCAATTGTACAGAACCACTTCAACAATTCCAATGGTTCCCTGGATCTGAGACTGATTGTAGTAGTTATTTTGCATGTAGTTGCTCTGCATTGGCGCGCTTCCCTGCAGACGTACCGTTTTCTTTAACTTGATTTTAGAAATCCAGGCGCCTTCAGCTCCTCGTTTCTTTGCTTCCCGTTTGATTGCAGACTGAAAAGCAGGGTCCAGGATATTTCCAGAAAAATCATGAACGATGAGAGTGCCGAGTGTAATAAATCCTTCTTTGGGCCTTATTGTTGTGACAGAAACATCATGTATGTTATTTTTTTTCAAATTGGGATATTCAGAAACGGGATGAAATTCAAATGAATAACAGGATATAAATACAGTGATGAGTATCGTTAATGAAAAATACGTTTTCATAGATCCATCTGAATACATTTGTAAATGGTGTCAATGATACATATTTGTATATAGCATAAATCTGCTAAAATTATGGATGATGTTGTGATTTTTCATTGTATGTCAGCATGAAATTAACTCTAAATGCCGGAATGCCGTTAATGAAGGTATTGAATGAAACTTGAAGAAGTAGAAAAGGAAGAAACCCGGATGCAAATGCCTGACAGTTCTGATCGTTCTGAAGAGCCGGAACCATTTGAAGTGGATGATGAACTGATGAAAACTCTGGAATTGGAGCTGGACCATCTGGATTCCCGTTCACAGACTGAGAGTTCAGATTCTTTGGAACCTGAACCTGCTGAGGTTGATTTGCAGAAATCTGAATCGATCCCGGATCAATTGAATGTCCATGCGGCTGAAAATTCTGCTGAAAAAGAAGAGGCCACTGAAACCGGAGATACTACTTTAATTCATCAAACACTGGAAAAAAAATCCGGAGATGGTTCAGAAAAAAAACAAGCTGAAAGTGAAAATTCCAAAGATTCAGGGAAAACGTCATCCCTTGCTGACAATTCTGAACTAACTGAAGAAAGTAAGGAAAGTCTGTCTGATCAGAAGCCGGATCGTTCAGAAAATACTGAGAACGAAAAAGAAACGCAGAATTTAAAAAAATCAGTATTGAAAGATGCGAATCCACTTCGGATTGGAATTGCATCGCTGCAGGAACTTGAAGAAATGATGAAATCATATAGAATCATGAATCATTCCTGTCTTAAAAGACGATATATTATGTCCAGAGAGAATGTTGAGGACGAAGAAGGAAAAGTTTTTCTGGAAAAAGGCGATGATATTACTTCAATTCACCTTAAGAAAATGCGCAGAAAAGAACGCGGACATGTGATTTCAAAAATCTTTCTTCCTGACGAAGGAATTGTTACGGTATCAGATCAGATCACCCAGGAAGGGAAGCATCTGGAGCAGATGATTTATCATCACTTAATGCGGCTGGGGAATAAAGCATATGAAGCTTTTGTCGACAGGATTGGTTCCATCCATGATTTTTTAAATTTATTTACTTCATCGCTGTTTCCCAAACTGATTTTAATCGGAGTGGTACAGACAGATCTCCTGGAAATGGAAAGAATCAATGTGAAGCGAATCCAGCGTCTGGATCCATATCTTCGATTTATTGAGATTACTCATTACCAATTAAAACCCTTTGCTGTTTTTCAAGATGTAAAAAATATTCATATCTCACAGGAGACTGAAGAAGAATGGGACCGAATTTTAAATGAAATTATAATTGAATATACAAAACCATATTTCGTAGAAGATTAATGAATGATTTTTCTGGCTTGTTATACTTTGTAAAAATCAAGATTTCCCTGAAGGATGGGAGGGAGAACTTCTCCGTATTTTCTGTATTTCGTTTCAAATTCTTTCAGTTTTCTGTTGCGAATATTGGTAAATCGATTGTGAAAATCCATATACGCCGGCTGGGTTGCAATTTTATCTCTGATGTCTTTTGAAAAGGGAACATGCCTGTAAAAAATACCCCGGACAACTTTGTTCAGCTTCAGAGTTCCTTCTGATTCAAATTTTATCCAGTTTACATAATCATTTACAAACCGGTCTCTGTCCGTTCTGAATCTTTTAAATTCTGAGGCGAGTTTTTCTTTTAATTCAGGAGATAGTTCTCTGTTTTTTTTGAAAAATTGAACATAATCCGTATAATCGGCTGTAATGGAAGGAATCGATACGTTGTTCCAATCTGCTCCCTGTATGGATTTCGTCAATTCCCAGCGGAATGCGCCGATGGCTTCAAGAAGCATTGTGCCGAGATCAAGAGCGCTTGCAAGGACAGGAACCGCCAGCCTGCCCCTTGAACTTTTGCTTCTGCCGGCGAGATCCTGCCACATCATGACTTTCGTTCCGATTGAGGGAACAATGATAAAGTTCGGAATGACACGTTCCTGGACAAATTCTTTAAGAATTCCAGCCTGTTCGTCATTAACAATGACTTCCCTGTGAAAGGCTGAATAGTCTGTTGCAAGAATTTTGTCAAGTTCTTCGCTCAGTCTTTTTTTTGTGACAAAGCATTTGTCGAGGGGTATTGTAATCTGGTAACGCGTAAGGATTGGGAAAGACGTTGCAGGCGAGCCGCTTGTAAGAGAAATGGTTGTATTTAAAAAATTTGCAATTTCGTAATGGGAGCGTTTCTCATATGTATGGTATTCATCGGGAACATCTGTTTCTTTTCTCCAGCCCATATCTTTGTTGTCGCTTTTCAGTTTCTCAAAATAGGTCATTCCCATTTCGTCTACGGAAGGCGGCTCTTTTTTGGTCGCAACAAGATCAATCCAGTCAGAAGCGCTGAAGATAGGGTAGATTTTATTGGATTTCGTTTTGTCGCTTAAATTAACAAGCGAAATAAGATGTTCGTCATCAAGCAGATCTTCGTCAAAAAAACCGAAATCAAGCATCAGTTTTACAGGAAGCGGAAGAGAAGAAGGCGATTCTTTGAATTTTTTTAACGCTTTTTCGTAAAAAGCAATGTACTGCATGCCGATGCTGCGGCGGATTTTTCTTGCATCTCCGCCGGAATCCATCGGATTCTGTTCATTCTTAAAGTTTTTTAAGTCTCCCATCATTTTTCTGGATTCTTCCGGCGTTGCCCCAAGAAATCCCATAATCTTTAATGCGGAACCCTGAAGTTCCTTTTTAATGGCCTCGGGATTCATTCCTGCTGCAGTCGCAGCAGGCGCCTGTGAAGGCGCAGTTTCAGTTTTTGCACTCTGCGATGTTAGTGATTTACGTAGCATTTCAATGGAAGCTTTGGGCACATTCGCATAGGGCTTACCGGTCAGGGTCTGATAATTGGAAAGAAGTTTTTCTGAAGAGAGAACAATATATTTAAGAGTCTGTAAAAATTCATCATTAGGAATTTTCACCATGCCGGATGTCATAAGGTCCGTCAGGAGTCTGTACTTTTCTATGAGCGCTTCATCGCCTTTGTACATGCGGTCCATTTCTTCATTCATGATTCGGGATGCATCAAGCATGGAGGAAAATCCATGATTGATATTAGATGCGATGCGTACAGAAAGACCCTGGAGAATATTGATATCTTTTTGATAAACGGCTCCCTGAATCTCCGGAGGCAGGGAAACCAGTCTTTTTAGAAATGAAAATTCATCAAGCTGCAGATTTGTTTTGATGCCGTAGGTTTTGCCAAACTGCGAACTGTGATCTTCATCAATCCAGGAGCTGGAAACAGTATCGGGAAACATTTCTCCATTATGCTTGTTGTATTCGTCAGATATGATTTTTGCATTTCCCATAAGGGTCTTTGCATCAGGATTTTCTCCCAGATGCTGAAGGGCATCAGGATTGGCTTTTAAGTAGACAAGACTGAGATTATCAATCATCTTCTGAAGGATTTTTACCATCTGGGAATGTCGCTGGATACTGCTGTTCAGAGATAAAAATTCCTGAGCAAGAGATCTTACAGCCATCATCCCTACATTTAGCTTTCCCATAATCAGAGATGTAAATTTATCATTGTTGACCGGGAAAGAACTGACGACAGAATCTTTTGCTGTAACAATTTTACAGGGATAGTTTTGATTTTGAATAAGTGATGCAAAGCCGGGGCAGGAATTACTGCCGAGTTTGTAAATGCCGGTATTTGAATTGGCCGGAAAATGATCAACCGCACCGCTGTGAAGGATGAAAAGGCTTCCCGGTTTTTCTCCTGCCTCAATCAGTGTGGTACCAGCTGTAACCTTGGATTGCTGAAGTGCTTTATCTTTTTTAAAAAACATTTCTAATTTTAATACTTTCTGTCAGAGTGCCTTCAGAGGGCAAATGAAAAAATGAATTATGAATTCATAAATTTAATTCAAATCA
>JAOUOA010000100.1 GCA_029880625.1 Spirochaetia bacterium | reverse complement strand
ATAAGGACAGTTATTTGCGCAGTATCTTGTTCCTATACAGCGGTTATAGGCCATTACATTGAGGCCTTCATTGTTATGCTGTGTTGCAGATACCGGGCATACATTTTCGCAGGGTGCATTTTCACAATGCTGGCAGAGCATCGGCTGATGGGCAACTTCAGGGCTTGCTTCATCGCCTGCATAATAACGGTCGATTTTTAGCCAGTGCATTTCACGGCCAACCTTGATTTCATCTGCTCCCACCATGGGAATATTATTTTCCAGGTTGCATGAGGTTACACATGCACCGCAGCCTGTGCAAAGGCTCAGGTCAACAACCATATGCCATCTCATATTCTCATATTTCCAGGAAGTCATAATATCCTGATTTTTTGGATATTCTATGAGCTTTTCCAGGGCTTTTCCAGGGTTTTCAAGAAAATCCTTATAAGAAGATTCAAGAATAATTGGACGGTCATACTGACTGGAAGCTCCGTAGGGCGCATTGGGTAATGCAGCAGGAGCAAAAGGAGCTTTGTCTTCTTTATTCATATTTGTTCTGTATACAGTCTGAGTTGTAGCAAGTTTTGTTCGCCCAACTGACTCGCTGATATCTACAGAAATTCCGGAGAATTGAAGAGAATCTGTTCCGTTTGTTACAAGATCAAGTGCATTGATGCCCAGCTTATCTGCAATACGGCCAGCTGCAGTCCTTCCATAACCAAGAGCAATATATACTGATTGCGGATGAAGTCCCGGCTGTAAATGAACAGGCATTTCTACACTGATAAACTCTTTAGGATCTTTTGAGCCTGGTTTTGTAAGTGTTACATTAACGATAGAGCCCTGTTTGAGGTTTCTTGAACGTGCAGTTTCCGGAAGCATGGCAAGGAAGTTGCCCCATGTAATCTTGGTTACAGGTTCAGGAAGCTCCTGTCTGTATGCATTATTTGCCAGACTTCCGTCGTTAACCTGAACATTATAATAAAGACCGAGCTTATCACCTGTGCGTTCATATGAATCAGGAAGAGAATTTAGAGAAGCTGTATTGAAATTTCTTCCGCCTGAATTCGCTTTGATTGCATTTCTTGCAGGAGTATAGTATCCTTCGCGCAAAACTCCGTTCCAGAAGCTTTCGCCTCCCTTGATTTTTGACCAGCGAGCTTTGATGTATTTATGAAAGCTGCTGTGTCCGCCGAGAGTTCCTCCGGCAATCTGGATCAGTCTGTCTTCAAGAGATTTTGTATTGTAGAGGGGACGGATGACTGGCTGGCGGATGGAATGGATTCCCTGAATTGTTTCAACGTCGCCCCAGGACTCAAGAAAATGACTGGAGGGAAGAACTGCATGAGAAAGTTTTCCTGTTTCGTCTATTCTGTCATTTAATGATACAATATATTCTACCTTTGTCAGGGCCTCTTTTACAGAAAGTGAAGAAGGCATGAGAAAAGCTGGATTTGTGTCCGCAACAATGAGAGTTTTAATCGCTCCTGATTTTAAGCGGCCGTTAATGAATTCTATCAATTCCTTATCGCTTGCTCCATGAGAAAGAAGGATCGGGTTTTTGTAATTGATTGTTTTCCCGTCATTGTCTAGAATTGAGTTGAGAAGATTTACAGCAATTTGAAGAGAATTGTTTTTTCCGGTTGCGGCAAGAGGTGATCCGCCTACGACAATGCTCCTGCCTCTGTTTTCCCAGAGTTCTTTTCCAATTTTTTCAATCACCTGTTTCGAAATGCCGATATGCGAAGGCATTTTGTCAGGATCAAATTTAGTAAGAAAGTTTTTTACAGGACCTACTGCATATTTAGACTGTCCCATTTTATTTACAATCTGAGATGCAATTGTAAGAACAACGGCCACCTGATCTCCAGGACGGATCGGGTGCCGCTCATCCGCATTGCTTCCAGTTGTACTGAACATGGATTCAATGACAACCAATCTTGACATTTTTTTCTTATTATTGCGTAAATCACGATTCTTTCCGAAAGATGCGGAAAAGAAAGCAGGTGAAATCATTGTACCGAGAAAATCACCGTCAATGGAAAGAATGTAGTCGGCTTTATCAAAATGATAGGAAGGAACAACAGCGTTTCCATAAGATACCGCCTGTCCGTCGCGGATCTGACGTAGAGTCGGATCTTGCCTGTATTCAATATGCTGGCCGCCTGGATACTTGCTCAAGAAATCTTTGATCAATGCTCTGGATGATGGGCTGTTTATCGGTCCTGTCAGTAATGCATAGGGGCTTCCTTTTTGAAGGCGCGAAGTAAGCTTTCCGATGATGGAAGATTCTTCTGTGTATTTCTTTTTTCCTTTTTCAATCAATGCAGGTTTGCGGAGTCTGTCTGGATCGTAAAGGTCCATTATGGATGCAATTTCACTGGCTGTGGCGCCTCCCATTCCAATAGGATGAGAAGGATTCCCGGCTATTTTAATTGGACGTGCTTCTCTTGTTTTTACAATCAGCCCTGTTCCGTCAGGAGAAGATGTTGAATAATAAAGCGACTCACCGGGGATATATTCAGGTGTCTGGATTACCGCTGGAACAATCTGTTCTGTGGGTCTTCTGCAGGCAGATCCCATCATGACAGCGCCTGCACCCATAAATTTAAGAAAGTTTCTTCTTGAGAATCCTTTTTTTCTGGCTTCTTCCCTCATTTCATTGGGGGACATGGAGAATTCAGGAGTTTCCCATGAGGCAACAGGAGGTGAAGTCCTTTCTTCAAGCGATTGCCAGTATTTTCTTTTATGATTGTTTGTAGTATTTTCGCTCATTTGTATTCAAACCTTCGTATTTTTCACAGTTCTAGTTTTCAGACCTCAAGATCAATAATGGCATGTGCCGCACTCTGTCAGGTGAACCGAATTATTATTTCCCGGCTTTTCAGTCTGCATTGTATTTTCCCTGTGGCAGTTTACACACCATCCCATGGTAAAATCAGGATGAAGTTCAACCTTATCCATATTCTGAACTTCTCCATGACAACGGCTGCATTCAAAACCACGTGCAATATGTACTTTATGTGTAAAACGGGCATGATCGGGAAGATCGTAGACTTTTCTCCAGCGAAGAGGTATGCCCTGAGAGTAGCTCTGTCTTATAAATTGGATATTGGGGCTGTCCGATGCCACAGATTCATGGCATTTCATGCATGTGGCGGTGTCAGGGATTCCAGCCTGTGCCGATTTTTCAACATTGGCATGGCAAAACTGACAATCAATCTGAAGTTCACCAGCATGGATTTTATGACTGAATGGGATAGGCTGATCAGGCGAGTAACCTACATATTTTGCATCGGTTCCAAGAAGATATGCTCCGCCGCCGAAAATAAGAAATAGAAAAAGTAATTTAATACCATGTTTTTTTAAGATTCTTTGAATTACCATTGATTGAATCTACCTGTAGTTTATAATTTCGCAATTTACGTGAAACCAAAATTTTGTTGTTGTTATCTCTGTCAACAGATTCTAAAAATTTTCATTTTAAACCGTTTGCTATTGAAAAATCCAATATCTTTGAGATCAATATATCTAAAGGTTTATACTGAATCGTATTTAAAGCATACATTAGAACGATAAATGGCGTTTTATATAGAAGAAATTATCATAAGAATATTCAAATTCATCAAGTTCTCTTGTAGTGCGGCGTGCAAAAATGATTTGAAATTGATATATTTTATGATAAAAATCATAAAATATAAATAATCCAATGTTACTTATGTCCGGTATTTAAAATATAAATTGATCCATGTTGCTTTATATTTCAATTTATTTCAATTCAACTGACTGCACAATTTCTGAACTTCAGAAAGCGGGTCGTTTTCTTTAAGATTAGCCTGGAAATCAATTTTTTAATGTTTACCGGATAATCTTAACAAAATTTACTTTATAAGCAATCTGGTGGTAAATACTTCTGGGTCGTTTGTCCTCTCTGGATTAAACAAATTGAATTAAAATTTTCGCTGATCTGTCTGATTCATGATTGTATCAGAAACGCCTGTGGATTTTAATAATCAGTTACCGATCCTGTACTGGTTGAATCAAGTCAGCAGTCTTTTATTCTTTTTTTAAATGAAACGTTTCTGTTTTGAGTTTATTTTTGCTATGAGTATCTGATGGCTGAATTTGGTGAATGAAAATGGAGATTGGAATTTCACTGAGATTTATATAATTTTAATATTCCATGTGAATGATAATGAGATTTTAAGACATTTATTTCTGATTTTCATGAATTTGTAAGGATCGATATGAAATCAAGCTTCAGGTAATATGCATTTGGAAATTATACATTTTTTTCATAATTATATTTACTTTAATATCAGGTAAAAACAAAAAACCTGACAAATTTTCATTTTTATGATAAAATTGTCAGGTTGAAATTTAAATACTTGAAAGAGAACGGATTTTATGGATCTTTCACCTGGCATGGGAATTGCACAATAAAAATAGAAAACCGTTTCAGGAAACATGATTCAGGAGGAATGAAATTTTGGAGAAGTTTACAGTAAAATCAACAGAAGCCATTCAGGAAGCACAGCATCTGGCTGTAGAAAAGAAGCATCCTGAGTTAACCTCGGAGCATTTGATGTATGCTGTATTTTCACAAAAAGACGGAATCGGACCCATGATTCTCGGTAAATTCGGTGTGCCGGAGCAGAGTGTCCGAAACATTCTTGAAAATCATATCAATCGTCTACCATCGGTGGAAGGACAGACAGAAGTCAGGCCTGCGCGAAGTTTTATTGATACTGTACAGAAAAGCGAAAGGCTTGCGAAGAAAAAAGGAGATGAATACATTTCTGTCGAGCATCTGATTTATATATACTTAAAAGAAAAGCAGGGTCCCGCTGCAGATGAACTGATCCGTGCCGGACTCAATGCAGATGCTGTATTAAATGAGGTTGAGCATCTGAGGGGAGGGCAGCCCATCAACTCGGAAAATCCTGAAGATACACTGGATGCTCTCGGTAAATACGCGCGAAACCTGAATGAAGCTGCGAAAAAAGGGAAGCTGGATCCTGTGATTGGCAGAGATGAAGAAATCCGGCGAATCATGCAGGTTTTGAGCAGAAGAACCAAAAATAATCCTCTGTTAATCGGCGAACCGGGAACCGGAAAAACAGCAATTGTCGAAGGGCTTGCAGGAAACATCGTTTCCGGAGATGTGCCGGAAGGTCTTCGCGACAAAGAGATCTGGGCGCTGGATCTCGGTTCCATGATCGCTGGGGCTAAATACAGAGGGGAATTTGAAGACCGATTTAAAGCCGTAATGGGAGAAGTTCAGAGAAGCGACGGGCGGATTGTGCTTTTTATCGATGAAATTCATACGATTGTGGGCGCGGGCGCCTCTGAGGGTTCGATGGATGCTTCCAATATGATCAAACCGGCTCTTGCAAGAGGAGAACTTCGCTGCATAGGAGCCACCACGCTTAAAGAATACCAGAAATATATTGAAAAAGACCAGGCTCTGGAACGCAGGTTTCAACCGGTATATGTGCGCGAACCATCAGTTGAAGAAACGATTATGATCCTTCGAGGATTGAAAGACCGCTATGAGCTCCACCACGGCATTCACATCACGGACGGTGCGATTCTGGCTTCAGCGAAGCTTTCTGACCGTTATATTACTGACAGATTTCTGCCCGATAAGGCAGTGGATTTGATTGATGAAGCATGTTCCAAGCTGAGGATTGAACTGGACAGCCTTCCCGAAGAACTCGATAAAATATCCAAAAATATTCATGCGCTTCGTATCGAAAGGGAAGCATTGAAAATGGAAAAAGATAAGGCTTCTATGGAGCGTCTTTCGGGACTTCAGCAGCAGCTTTCCAATCTGGAAGAAGAATTTAAACAGAAAAAAGGTGTCTGGGAATCTGAAAAGGTGGATGTGGAACGCGCAAAATCCATCCGCGAAGAAATTGAAAAATTGCGCCTTCAGGAAAAGGATGCGGAGAGACTGGGAGACTTGAATAAAGTCGCGGAAATCCGGTACGGAAAACTTGCCGCACTCGATCATGAATTAAAGGATCTAGAAGAAACAATTCAGAACAGCCAGAAGAAATATTTAAAAGAAGAAGTTACTTACGAAGATATTGCAACAATCGTTGCGAGATGGACGGGGATTCCAGTCACTAAAATGATGCAGGGTGAGAAAGAGCGCCTTCTGGGCATGTTTGAAAAAATGAAGGAAAGGGTTATCGGACAGGATCAGGCTCTTGAAAGCGTAACGGAAGCTATCCTCCGCAGCCGTTCCGGGCTTTCCGATCCAAATCGTCCTGTGGGAGTGTTTTTATTTCTGGGACCGACCGGCGTCGGAAAAACAGAAACTGCAAAAGCTCTTTCGCAGTTTTTGTTTGATGATGAAAATGCAATGGTGCGCATTGATATGTCGGAATATATGGAAAAGCATGCTGTCGCCCGTCTGATCGGAGCCCCTCCAGGATATGTGGGATACGATGAAGGGGGGCAGCTTACGGAATCTGTAAGAAAGCGTCCCTACCAGGTGATTCTCTTTGACGAAGTCGAAAAAGCCCATCCGGATGTGTTTAATATTTTTCTTCAGATTTTTGACGACGGCCGTCTTACTGATTCTAAAGGAAGAATTGTTGATTTTAAAAATACCATCATCATTATGACATCCAATATTGGAAGCCAGCATCTCATGTCGCAGGACATTTCTATGGAAGAAAAGGAAAGGCATGCAATGGATGCGCTTCATTCCTTTTTCAAGCCGGAATTTATCAATCGACTGGACGATGTCATCATGTTCAATCCGGTTACTCTTGAGTCTCTGCTTTCAATTGTAAAAATCCAGGTGGATATTTTGATCGATCGAGCAAAAGAAAGCGGAATTGCAATTAAGGCCGATGCAAAAGTTATGGAATGGCTTGCGAAACGCGGATATGATCCGCAATTCGGCGCAAGGCCTTTAAAACGCCTGATTCAAAAAGAGCTGGGAAATATGCTTTCTCGCTATATCTTAAAAGGCGATTTCTCTCAGGATAAAACTTATCAGTTGAAAGTAAAAAATGAAGAGTTGATTCTTGTATGACAGATGAAGAATTTGCAGAAATTCTTTCTTTTGCTGAACATCATCCCGTTTCAGATCATGATTTTTCCGGCGATGAGATAATTCTGGGGAATGAAGCGGATCTTTCAGATTCGGAACACCGCATTCTTGATTCCTGTTTGCGAAAACTTACTCCATGGAGAAAAGGCCCCTTTCGTATTTACGGACATCGGATTGATGCAAACTGGCAGAGCCATCTAAAATGGAATCGTGTTGTTTCTTTTGCTGATAGCATGGAACATAAAAAAATTGCAGATGTTGGCTGCAATAATGGATACTACATGTACCGCATGCAGCATTTTAACCCGGAATATATCCTGGGGCTGGATCCTGTCATTACGTTTCAAAGAAAACATGCTTTTTTTAAAACATTGATCGATTTCCCTTCGATGGTTTTTCGACAGAAGGGTTTTGAAGATCTTGAAAGTTATGAAAATGAATTTGATCTTGTTTTTTCCATGGGAATCCTTTATCATCATACAGATCCTATGCAGATTCTTCGCCTCATGTATTCATCTTTAAAAAAAGGCGGCCAGGCTGTTATTGAAACGCTGGGATTTCTTCCCGATCAACCCGACACGGTTTTACTGTCAAAAGAGATGAAAGAAGATATTTTTAACCGACAGATTCATACTGAAAAAAAAGCTCAGGAATTCCTGAAAAAAGAAGTCTCGCTGATTCCTAAGAAGCGTTATGCAGGAATGAAATCGGTCTGGAATGTACCTTCTCCGGGAGCAGTGAAAAACTGGATTGCCAGGGCAGGGTTCCATGAAGTTTATCTGCAGAATATACACCGGTACGACGGCGAACAGCTCTGTACTGAATGGTGCGGTATGCCCGGCCTTTCAGAAATGCTTGGACCGGACAGGAATTTTACTATTGAAGGATATCCCGCACCTGTCCGGATTTATTTCAGCGCAAGAAAATAACGAATCGTTTATACGCTTACGTTAAAATCGCGAAGCGCATCATTCAGCGATGTTTTCTCGTCCGTGCTGGCTTTTCTTTGTCCGATGATCAGAGCGCAGGGAGTTCCATAAGTTCCTGATGGAAATCTCTTTTCCCTCATTCCGGG
>JAOUOA010000099.1 GCA_029880625.1 Spirochaetia bacterium | reverse complement strand
CCCGTTTTGCCGCATCTTTGATGTGATCGGGCGTGTCAAAATCCGGTTCCCCGGCGCCAAAACCGATAATATCTCTTCCTGTAGCTCGTAACTCTTTTGCTCTTGCTGTAATCGCCAGTGTAGGCGATGGTTCAATAACTTCCAGTCGGTCAGCGATAAATTTCATACCCGTCCTCATCTGTTCCAGAATTCAATTTGGTCATATTTTTTAATGGTATGGGGGAGGGAAATATTTTTAATGCATTTTATTCTCCGGGGGGCAAAATTCTAAAGCTCCGGACCAACATTTTCATAACAGGACTGCAGAAATGCTTGCCTTCATTCGGTCAGGAAAAACACCATTCTTTGCCATATAAATGAATATCTGTCTTTATAAACCGGAAATTCCTCAGAATACAGGAAATATTGGTCGCCTTTCGGTCTGTACGGGAAGCAGGCTCCATATTATCGGAGAACCGTCTTTTTCACTGTCAGAATCAGCTGTAAAGCGTGCAGGGCTGGATTACTGGCCCAGACTGGATCTTACCCTCCATTCGGAATGGAAAGCCTTCAGAGAGCATTTCAGCAATTCTGAGAGCCGGATTTTGCTTATTACTAAATTTGCAAAACATTCTTATGCCGATTTCAACTACAGAATGGATGACTGCGTTGTTTTTGGGCAGGAAACCTCAGGACTGCCGGATGAAATCGTAAATGAAATCCAAACCTGCTGTCCTGAAAACATACTTCGAATTCCTGTTGTGGAAGACTGCAGATCACTGAATCTGGGGAATGCAGTTGGCATTGTACTTTTTGAAGCTTTAAGGCAGAATCAGTTTACCGGTCTGAAACAATCGTATTCATAATCTGGGGAGCTGAACAGAAAATCCCGATCAATTACAGATTGCCAGAAAACCAAATATTTTCCTTACTCATTACAAAATGACTTCTGATTTAACTGAGCCTGTTGCAAATTCAATTCCTCCAATGATACGAGTCTTTGCATATTTTTTAAATATTTATACTAAGTTATATTTTCCTGATCTCGATAGAAAATCTCTGATTTTTTTAGTATCAAAGGACTACAGGCAGTGTGAAAAAATGATCATTATTCCTTTTTTTATGATTTTTTTGATTGAAATATCAATTTATGCATAATACAATTGCATTAATACTAAGTATTTAAGATATTTCTTAAATGAATATCAATTCATATAAAGAATATACCGATTTTTAGAATAGAGAACTGACATGATTTCTGCAGAAAAAATAAAATCTTTCGTCCCTGCTCTGCTGCTGGTGTTTCTATCAGCTATGTCTTCAGGATGTTCAAAAAAGATGTCGGAAGATCCTTTTTTTCTGAATCCTGATTCAATTCTTTTTCTCAATACATCTCTTGTTCTTCTTACTGTTACAGCGCAATCATCAAATAATCTTGATACAATGTCGCTTATATCCAGTGTAAATTTAGAATTTAACATGGATATGGATGCATCCACTATGAATGTCCAGTCTGCTGACGGTGTCTGTACCGGCTCTATTCAGTTTTCGACAGATGATACATTTACAAACTGTATTTCTGGAACTCTTTCAGGAAGCGGAAAAAACTGGACCTTTACTCCATTTATCAGTCTTGAGGAAGAAAGCTCGTATTTTTTACGGGTTTCAACAGATGCAAGGACTGACTCTTCTACAAACGGCGTGACTCTCACTGCAGATTATAAAAAGCCGTTTTCAACAGAAGATCTCCCTGTTCTCAATGACCTTGTCACCTGGTATAAAACAAATCAGGATCTTTATAAAGGACTTGCAAATGGTGACGATGTAACTTTCTGGAAAAATTCAAAAAGTGCAAACAACAATACCGATGTGGCTTCATGGAAAATTCCTGAATACTTAAAAGATTTTACAAACGGAAGAAGCGCTGTCCGATTTAATGCCTCCAATAGAGACCGTTTTAATACTTTCAATCCCAATTTTGTTCCGCCACTTTCTGGGTCTTCCGGTTATACAGTATTCATTGTTTTTAAGGCTGATGATGTAAGCCGCGATCAAACCATTCTTGATATTGTGATTAACGGAGTTTTCAGGCCACGATTTCGCATTACGAATGATTTTGGATCGCTTCAGCTGAAATCCATTAAAGCTGATTCCGATCCGCTTGATGTTGTTTCAACAGGAACATTAAAAACAAACAATTACAATATAGCGGCTGCCTATACAGATTATGAACTCAATGAAACAGGCATCTTTCTTGAAGACGGAAGCAGCTTCAGCTTTTCAGAAAAATCTGCTCCTGCATGGGATACGACAGGAGGAACAACCTGCAGCAATACTCCTGCCAGAAATTTTTTAATTGGTCAGTCTACAAACTGGTGGCGAAGCGATAATTTTGACGGAAGCATTTCTGACGTAATCATTTACAACAGACGCCTTTCAAAAGAAGAACGCGAATCCGTGGTCTGCTTTCTTGGAAGAAAATTCAATATTCCTGTAAACAATCCTGCAGGATGTCTCTAAAATTAAACCCGGGATAAAACGATTGAAAAAAGCGGGTTTGATTCAGATCCTTCGCTACAAATTTGATAATTTTATATCAAAAGGCGGAACGTCCATTTTTATCAGTCTTGCAGTGAGCTTTATTGCATCGCTTGCTGTCATCGGCGGAATCCGGGCTGTGTTTTTTCTATATTTTCCCGAAGAGGCAGATGCCTTCCAGACAATTGTCCGCAACATCTACATTACTTTTCTTCAGCTGACCGATCCGGGAAATATGGCCCAGGATATTACAACTTCTGCGCTTTATAAGTTTACGGCAGTTCTGGCAGGCCTTTCCGGCGTTGTTTTATTTTCCATGCTGATTGCCGTCATTACAACAGCTCTGGATCAGAAGCTTGCTGAACTCAAACAGGGACATTCGCAGGTTCTGGAAACCGGCCATACGCTGATTCTGGGATGGAATGAACGTGTTGTTGAAATCATCCGGGAATTGATGATCGCCAATGAAAGCGAAAAAAGCCCTGCTGTCGTGATCCTTTCCGAAACGGAAAAGGAATTTATGGATGAAACTCTTAAATCCAGAATTCCGAATCCGGGAAATATGAGAATCATCACAAGATCAGGCAATACTTCGCTTCTGTCCAATCTGGCGCGTGTTTCTGCATCATCCTGCAAATCCATCATAGTTCTTGCTGGATGTTCCGATTCTGCTTCAGCCGAAGATAAATCCGCAAGCGATGCAAAAGTCATCAAAACCGTTCTTGCTGTCTTCGCATCAAAAGATGACACTATCGAGCATAATATCGTCTCTGAAATTTTTGAAGAAAAAAACCGCAGTATCGTAGAGCAGATTTCACCCGAGGAAATCAAAGCGGTCGATACAGAAGACATCCTTGCAAAAATTCTTGTCCAAACTTCGCGCACCAGCGGCCTGGCGGTGGTTTACAATGAGATTCTTTCTTTTAACGATTCGGAAATGTATTTTTACCAGGCGGACTGGCGCGGCATAGAATTCTGGCAGCTTCAGTATTTTTTCCAGGACGGGATTCCCATGGGAATTCGAAAAAACAGCGGCGAAATTACAATCAATCCGGATTTGAAAACCAAAATGGAAGCAGAAGATGAAATTCTGATTCTTGCAAACGACGATTCGAAAATAAAATTTTTAAAAAAGCCGGTGCTTAAACCGGAGAAATATCCTTTAAAAAAAGGCAAACTTGAACCCAAACATGAAAAAAATCTAATTCTTGGATGGAACCGAAAAGCCCTGATCTTTATCCAGCAGCTTTCGGATTATGTGCGGGACGACTCTTCCGTGGATATCGTTGTAAATAAACCATCCCAGGACATCATTCTTCAAATTGAAAATCTGAAGCAGGAACTTTCCGGAAAACTGACAGTAAATTTAATCAATTCCAATCCGCTTTCCCGTGAAGTCCTGGAATCATTAAATCCGTTCAGCCACGATAATATTGTAATCCTCAGCCAGAGCGGCGAAACTTCCAGCGCAGAAAAAACGGATTCGGAAACCATTATCATTCTTCTTCTTTTACGAAGTATTTTTCAGTCTCATCCAGACCAGTCCAGCCGCACAAAACTTATTACGGAAGTGATGGATTCGGACAATCAGGAACTGATTTCAAAAGCGGGAGTCAACGACTTTATTATTTCGAACCGCTTTGTCAGCAATATGCTGGCGCAGATCAGTGAAGAATCGGGAGTAAAAACTGTTTATGATACGCTTTTTCAGGAGGAAGGATCGGAAATTTATCTGAAACCAGCCTCTCTGTATTTTGAAAACCTTCCTTTGAAAATCCGATTTGGAGATCTTCTGGCCATGGCCAATAAGCGAGGGGAAATCTGCATCGGAATCCGCGAGGCGGTTCATGCAGGAAATATAAATAAAAACTTCGGCGTAAAATTGGTCCCCGATAAAAATACACTCTACAATCTTAATGAGAACGATTCCCTGGTTGTTATAGCAGAAGATGAACTGTAAATACAGCAGCCTCTCAGACAAATCATTTCACGCGAATGTTTTAATATTTTTTTTTCATATAATTCTTCCGGTATTGAATGAATTATGATATGAATTTTTAAAAATCAGCTGAAAATTAAATAATATTTTAATTTACAAAATATTATTTAATTTTTTAATCTTCAATAAATGCGACTTCAGATCAATCGAAAAACGATTATGTATTTAATCGGGATCATCGGTTTTATATTTTATCCGGCATGGGGCATTCTGCAAAATTATGTATTTCATAGTGCCTATGATCCTTTCTACCAGAGAGCGGCGGTCAGCTTGCTTTATTCTGGCATTATTTATATGTCATATAAAAATTATTCTTTTAAAGCCCGTTCTATCTATCTTCTTTTTGTAAACTTAATTGCAACACAGCACCTTTTATTTTTGGCTTATGTAAATCATCTTTCCATTGAATATAACCTGTCCCTGATTATTTCGACAGCAATTTGTTCTGCAAGTTTATTTTCGCTAATAACTCTCAATATTTATACTCTTTATTCTCTTGCTGCATCCCTGATTTTTATCTTTATAGTACCTTCTCCCGAAACAGATCCTCTTCTCTACATTTTAATGCTCTTTACAATTTTACCCACTATCTATATTCCATTTCGCTATAAATTTTTACTGGAATCAGAACTGGAAAAACATAATGATGAATTGGAAAACAAAGTTCAGAGCAGAACAAAAGAGCTGTCTCTTGCTAAAGAAAAAGCTGAAAAATCAGAACAGGTAAAATCCATTTTTCTTGCCACCATGTCACACGAACTTCGAACTCCATTAAATTCAATTATTGGTTTTACTTCGATTATAAAACAAAACGAAATGTCTGAAGAAAATAAAATGTTTATTGACGCCATTTCAAAAAGCGGAAAAGATTTACTTCTGCTCGTGAACGATGTTCTGAGTTTTACTAAACTGGGGAAAGGATACTTAAAAATTGCAAAGATTGATTTTTCTCTCGAAGAACTTCTTGCATCCATTGAAAGTATTGCAAATATTTTAATTCTCAAGAAGAAGAAAGTCATCGCATTTCATTATTCTCTCTCAAATATAGACTTTATCAAAGGCGATGAAAACCGTTTAAAACAAATTCTGGAAAATTTTGTAAGCAATTCAGTAAAATTTACAGAAAGCGGAGAAATTCATTTAAATGTAAAACTTCTCAGTCAGCAAAAGATTGAATTTTCAATTTCTGATACCGGAATAGGAATCGAATCAGACAAAATAGATGAAATATTTGATTCTTTTGTTCAGGCAGATTCAGGAATCAACAGAAAATACGGGGGTACCGGACTGGGACTTGCCATTTCAAAAAAGCTCATTGAACTGATGAACGGCGAAATTCATGTGGAATCCAATACAGGCGAAAATCATGGAAGCACATTTACTTTTACAATACCCTACTATCCTGCAGAAAAACATATAAAGCCATCATTAGAAATGATAACCTGATCGTATAAAAAATTCTTATGCCAAACAAAACCCATCTTAGTTCATTGATTTACATAACCAGAGGTCTTTCCCTGCTGCTTCAGGGGACTTTCATTTTTCTACTGACCCATAATCTGAACGGAAACACTTCTGCTGCGCGGGCCGTCCAGTTCTACAAGCATGATGCTCTGGTACTGTCCAAGAATCAGTTTACTTTCATTTAAAGCAACAGATTCGCTGTTTCCGAACATCATGGCCATAAGATGGGAATGTGCATTTTCCGGTTCGTCGGCTGGACAGTCGCGCAGTTGGATGTCATCATGGAGATAGTTTTGTCCCGGCGGAGCAAGTTTCTTGAAAAATGTTTCAATATCCTGTAAGAGCCTCGATTCAAATTCATTTATAAATACAGCTGTAGTAGTATGAAGAGAAGAGACGGAAACGATTCCTGTCTGGATTCCGGATACTTGAACAGCATTGCGGATCGATTCTGTTATGTCGATAATTTCAAAATTTTTCTGTGTTTTTTGAAAAATGATTTGATGAAATGACTTCATATTATATGCCTTTTATAAAAATTGATTCTGTCAATAATCTTTAAGATATTAAATTCAGCTGAATTATGTAAATTCCATGACCTACAGCTTTGAAAAAATCATTTCAAATCCCCGCATCGCCTGTTCCGGCCCCCTAAACGATATAAGCTGTATCGTAGAAGCAGAAAAAGAAATTGGAATTTTCTTTCCGCCACTTTTAAAAAAATGCATTGAAGATTTCGGATTTCTCAGAATTAAAAAAAAGAACGAAGATTTTCTTGTTCTGACAGGAACTCCCGATACAGGACTTTTTGAAGATATTGTTCTTTTTAATCCTCCGGACAATCCGACAAGACCGGATGATTTTCTTGTATTTGCCTGGGGAAATGAAAACAAAAATGATTTCGCCTGCGCCCTGAATCCTGAAGGCAGGGTTTTCATGACATATAATTCCTATTTATTTCCCTTCGTAAAAAATAAAAAGCGAAAAAATGCAGACTGGAAAATTTCACATTCATCTCTTGAAGAATTCTGGCAGGATACGGTACAGAGATTTTTAGATGACTGAAAAAATCGCGCACATTCTCATGGAAGAATCAAATCCAGAGCTTTTTGAAATTCGCTAAACTCCGTCAGATTGTTGTGTCCGCCGCCTTCTATAATAAACAGTTTTTGATTTTTCTGATCTTTTTGAAAGATTTCAAGAGACATGGAATGGGGAATGACGGAATCGTAAGTTCCGTGGATGAGCGCAACAGGACATTGCAGCTTTTTTACATCTTCTTTTACATTCAGCTGATATTTGACCAGCGCTTTTGGAAAGAATGGGAAATGGTGTACGGCCAGATCCGGAAGCGAAGAATACGGCGTTTCCAGCACTAAAAGATCCGGAGTATGACGAAGGGCAAGAGACGATGCAACTCCCGATCCGATGGAACGTCCGTAAATGATGATTTTCTGTCCGCTGCATCGCTTCACGGCTTCATTGTAGAAAAGTTCCGCATCGTCATGAAGCATCTGTTCTCCAGAAATGGATCCTCCGCTTTTTCCATATCCGCGAAAATCCAGAATAAAAAAATTAAATCCTCTTCGAATAAAATCATCGGCTGCATAGCCCCAGGAGCGTAGACTGCCTGCATTTCCGTGAAAATAAATGATGCATCCCCTGGGATTTTTTACAGGAAAAAAAAGCGCATGGAGATTGACTCCGTGATTCTGGAAACTGATTTCTTCAAATTCCCAGGGAAAGGTAAACTGAAAATCCTCCGAAAGCTTTTCGGGGTAAAACATCAATTTTTCCTGAATGTTAAACATGGCATATAAAAGCAGAGCAACCAGAACTGCAGGGAAAATCAGGATTTTAAAGATTTTAACAACGCTCTTTTTTGGCTTATCCTGCATGGTGTAATTTGCAATTGCAGCAGTATTCTGTCAAGAAGAGTAATGGGGGTGGTCTGTCAATCACAGGGATAATTTCGATTCAGAAATCATAACACGAAAAAAAAGGGCCATTTAGTTCGGCCCTTTATATGATCGATTCTTTTATTAGCAGAATGCAGAATGATTCTTTTAATTCAGATCAAACGCAAAGCTGCAGGCCTTTCTGTCTGCAGCATGATTCATCATCGTGAACTACTTCGGAGCTTCCGCATTTTTAATTTTATCTGTTATCTCTTTTAATGCCGGGTCCAGATTGTCTTCGTA
>JAOUOA010000098.1 GCA_029880625.1 Spirochaetia bacterium | reverse complement strand
TTGATAAATTCTTTCGCTTTTCTGGCAGCTTGATCCAGAAGCTGGACATTCAAATCATATTTTTTTCCAAGCAGTTTTTCAAGAGGAGTGGATTCGGCAAACCATAAAACTAAAAATGCCGGGATATAGGAAGCATGAGGCAGAAGTTCTGAATTCCTGCATGGAATAAAGCGGAAAATTTTTGAGGCGTCATCATGCAAACCATACCATTCCATAAATGATCTGTATAAAGAAGCCGGGGAATGTTTATCATCCTGTATTACAATCAGTCCACTGCGAATTCTTCTCCGGTCTCTATAGAAAAAACGCTCCTCGGGAAAAAAATGTTCTTTGAAATCTTCGGGAAGTTCAGGCTCTTCAAGAAATAAATAGCCGTTATTTTCTTCAGAATTGAATTTTTCAATAAACTCGTCCAGGATAATGGGAAACGGTGTAAAAGAAAGAAGAAACTTCCTGAAGAAGCCGGGTTGTTTTAATGCAGAATTCGCCATAATCAGCGATTATTTATTTTTATAATAATTTTCAACCTGTAAAAAAGCCTGATTGATTCTCCTGGAAAGCGCTGCGATAATCTTGTGTCCCCATCGAGGATGGGATTTGAAAATCGTTTCAAAATTACTCCTGGAAAGACTTAAAACCTTGCTTGAAGTAGCTGATATCAATGTGGCCGATCTGGGCGCATTTTCAAGCATTGCCATTTCACCGAAAATTTCCCCGGGGCCAAGAGAATTTAAAATTCTGTAAGACCCTTTTTCAACTTTTTCAGTAACGACAATTTTGCCGGATATAATCAAATAAACTTCGCTTCCGGTATCTCCTTCACGGATAATAATTTCTTTAGGTTTGTATGTCTGTCCGTACTTAAAAAACAGATCATTGGTAATTGCTTCTTCGCCTTCAAATCCAAGCTTGACCAGGTCGTAATCATGTTGCGTATCTTCCATTTTTTCTCCTCTTTTCTAAATCCAAACTCGATTATTTATCGGGAAGCTTTTTAATCCGGTCGTTAATTTGACGAAGCATTTTTGACTGCAGCCGAATGGATGTAAGCGTAAAATTCATGCTTGCAATCATGGCCTGTTCGAATTCATCTTTGTTCATTCCGACAGCCTTGACATCAGATAGAGCCCTTGCATGTGTCACTCTTCTGCTCGGCGCAAAAACTTCCAGCATTCCGAAGATATCTCCATCTCCATATGAAAAAAGTTCTTTCTGCAGAGTATTGTAATTTTTTACGACCTCAATCTTTCCTTCTACAATATAATAAATGCAGGGATCTCCGAGATTATCGTCTTCTTCATATAAGATTTCGCCGCCTTTATAAAAAACCGGCTTCCCTATGCCTTTTAAATCTATCACTGCCATTGTTTTCCCCGTGGTTCTCCCGTTCTGATTCTTTAAATTAACATTATTGGTAAAAATTCATACCGGATTGCTTTTGTCTATTAAATATATCGGCAAATATCTTTTCTTTGCTTTACTGGAAATTGCCCTGTATGAAAATGACAGGAATAAAATGGGAATTCGGAAAAAAAGTTTTGATGAATGCTTCCTTGCTTTTCCTGAAACAACCCCTCCGGAAAAGTTTAAAAAATTCTGGCAAAATGCTCTTGATGAACTCAAAAAAGTTCCAGTATCCCCCAAACGAAAATTACTGATTAAAAAAAGCATCGGTCTTGAATCAAGGCAGGAAATTACATATTTCGGTTACGGAACTCATGCTCTCCAGGCATATCTTTCCATCCCGCGGAAAAGAAGTAAAGTTCCCGCTATCATTTCTTTTCACGATTACGCAGATACCAATTCATTCAATAAAATCTTTACCGAAGCTGGTTTTGCTCATCTGGCAGTCATATTCAGGGGGCATAAAAAAACCGCATTTCCAAAAGATCCGCAAATTGAAGTCCAGTCCCCCCATCTGATTGATGCATATGGTATTGAAACTGTTGAGGAAAGCTATCTTTATGCTGTAATTCTTGATGCGGTAAGATCCGTAGATCTTTTGCGTCTGGAAAAAGAAATCGATTCATCCAATATTGGTATTATTGGTAATGGTTTTGGAGCTGCTGCAGCTATATTTGCAGCATGTTTAAAAAAAGAAAATATTCAGGCCCTGGTTCTTGAAAGACCAGGTTTTTTCTGGATGCCGGTCTGGCTAAAAGAGTCAATTTCAATGGATTCCAAGGAACTTTCTGAATCATTAAGAAAATCAAAATCCAGAACAAAAACCAAGAAAAACCTGGAGCTTTTAGATGCAGTAAATCTGCTCCAGGAAGTCAAAATACCTGTTATGGTATCAGCCTGTATGGATGATGCAAACCACCCTCCCTATCCTGCTTTTGGATTTTTCAATCGGCTTTTAACTGAAAAATATATGGAAATTTATCCTGAGGAAAATTCAGATCCAGATCAACAGATCCAGAGAAAAAAATCAGTAGAGTTTATTAAGGCAGTCATTATGAACCGTATCTCATCCTGATGTTTTCTCCAGCATTTTTATAGCCTATGATCTTCTTGAATAATAGTTTACAGATCAATGCTATAACATTCTATGGCCATATTATTGGGTTTAAAAGAAATGGAAAATAAAGAAACAACATCATCACGAGATTCAGATAGACCGGAAGCTTCCGAGGATTTTGAAAGAAAGAAAGTCCAAAGAAGCCGTTTTAAAAAACGCATTCTGGACACAAGAAATCTGAATTTGAATTATAAAGACTCAGAAACCCTGGAACGTTTCATATCAAAAACTGGAAAAATACTTCCTAGAAGAATGACAGGGGCCAATGCAAAAATCCAAAGAAAAATTGCAAGAGAAATTAAACGCAGCCGAATGATTCAGCTGGTTCCTTTCAGCAGAAGATAAAACCCACTTTTCAGTTAAGACCTCTCCTGTAAAAACAGTAAAAACCAAAAGTCATTTAAAAAGTTTCTGACATAAATCCCTTTTTTTCGGTAAATTCATTTTTAAAACGTCTTATGGATAAACACAGACTCAATTTCTGTAAGAAACTCATCGATGAAAGAAGTAAGAATGTTTTTAATTTGACATTTGCTTTCTTCCTTTGTTCTATACAATTATGGCTAATGAATTCAATTCAGTTTTAAATGGAGGAAACTCCGAGCTTCTAGAGGAATTGTACCAAATTTACACAGCTTCCCCTGCATCTGTTTCAAAGGAATGGAGGGATTTTTTTTCATCACTTAACACCGATTCATCATCGAACGGAAAAAAAACAACATCGACTTTTCCCAATGCAAAAATGTCTGAAACAGAATTCACGCTTATTGACAACCTCAATGTAAAGGCACTTTCACTCATACAGGCATACAGACGCCACGGGCATTTCGGAGCACTTCTCGACCCGCTCGGAATACAGGAACCCCGCCATGATTATCTTTCGTTAGAAAGTCACGGACTGAAAGAATCCGATCTTAAGAAAATCATCTCTGCAGAACTCGCAGGGAAAATGGTATCCCTGCCCCTTCGTGAAATTATACAGATCATGGAACAAACATACTGCTCAACTCTCGGAATTGAGTTTTTTTATATTAAAGCGGAAAACAAACGTCAGTGGATGATTGAGCATATCGAACAGGAAGAAGATTCCTGGAAAATCACACCTGATATTCAGAAAAAAATATATAAAAAACTGTTTGCAGCGGAATATTTTGAAAAATTCATCGCACAGAAGTTTCCGGGGAAAAAAAGATTTTCTCTTGAAGGGGGCGAAAGTCTAATATCCGTACTTTCGGCAACCGTTGAAATCGCAGGCCATTTCGGCATAAATGATGTCGTATTTGGAATGGCGCACAGAGGAAGGCTGAATGTTCTTTACAACATACTTGGAAAAGACCCCGGCAGCATTTTCGCTGAATTCCGCGAGAATATTACAGATGATATGAAGGACGGAGACGTTAAATACCATCTTGGATTTTCCAACAACACAACGACACTATCAAAAAATCCCGTGCATCTCAGTCTTGCCTTCAATCCCAGCCATCTTGAAGTTGTCAATCCAGTAATTCTCGGTTCCGTCCGTGCACGACAGTATTCTCATAATGACGAAGAAAGAAAACATTTTCTTCCAGTTTTGATTCATGGCGATGCGGCTTTTGCAGGTCAGGGAATTAACTACGAATGTCTGAATATGTCAAACCTTGAAGGCTACAAAGTCGGCGGCTCTGTTCATATTATTGTTAACAACCAAATTGGATTCACCACCACACATCAGGATGCACGCTCCACTGCCTATGCATCCGATCTTGCAAAAATTCTTCAGGTTCCCATTCTGCATGTAAATGCAGATGATCCCGATGCCTGTTATAGAGCGGTTCAGCTGGCCATGGTCTGGCATCAAAAATTCGGATCGGATGTTTTTATTGATCTTTACTGCTACAGGCGGCACGGTCACAATGAAACCGATGAACCTTCTTTTACTAATCCCACGATGTACAGTAAAATAAAAAAACACCCGACCACGGTTTCCATCTATGAGAACAAATTAAAAGAAAACGGCATTCTATCAGAAAGCGAAATCCAGAAAATTCAGAAAGAGATAAAAACTGAACTTGAAGATGCTTTCATCAGATCTGAAAATATGATTGTTTCTCTTGACCCAATCCGCGGACTCTGGTCCGGCATTGTAAAACAGCCTTCCGCCGCTCCTGTAATGACAGGAGTCCACGATGCGCAGCTTACACGAATTGCTGAATATATAACTTCAGTTCCGGAAAATTTCAAACTTCATCCGGGAATTCAAAAACTCCTGAATTCCCGGCGTGATATGATTTTTTCTGAAAACGGAAACATTGATTGGGGGATGGGAGAAGCTATCGCCTACGGATCGCTACTTGTTGACGGCATTTCCATTCGTATTTCCGGACAGGATGTAAAGCGCGGCACGTTCAGTCACCGCCATGCCGTTGTTTTCAACTCTGAAACTGGAGACGAATTCTGTCCGCTGCAGCATATTATACCGGGACAGGGAACATTTAATATTTACAATTCTCTTCTATCAGAAGAAGCGGTTCTGGGATTTGAATTCGGATATTCCCTTGCAGATCCAAAAAATCTTGTAATCTGGGAAGGACAGTTCGGCGATTTTGCAAATGGAGCCCAGGTTATCATTGATCAGTTCATCACCTCCTGCGAAACAAAATGGAATCGAATGAGCGGACTGGTGATGCTTCTGCCTCATGGATATGAAGGTCAGGGACCGGAACATTCCAGCGCACGACTGGAACGATACCTGCAGCTTTGTTCTCAGAATAATATTCAGGTTTGCATCCCATCCTCGCCTGCACAGTTTTTTCATATGATGCGCCGTCAGGTAAAACAGAATACAAGAAAGCCTCTGATTGTGATGACTCCCAAATCGCTTCTCAGACACCCGAAAGCAGTGAGCGTTAAGTCGGACTTTACTGACGGTTTTTTTCATAAAGTAATCGAAGATGTGGAAGTTGAAGATCTTTCCAAAGTAAAAAGGACTCTTTTCTGTACAGGAAAAATTTATTACGAACTGGACAATTACAGAAAGGAAAATAAAATCACAGATATTGCCATCATCCGTATGGAACAGCTCTATCCTTTTCCAGAAGAAATCATGCAGGAAATTCTGGAACGTCACAAACATTCAGAAATCTGCTGGGTACAGGAAGAACCGAGAAATCAGGGAGCTTTTATTTTCATTGAATTTCATTTTAAAAAAATTCTCGGACTGGACTATATTATTCAATTTTTCGGAAGGACTGCTTCCTGCAGTCCGGCAACAGGCTACTACAAAGTCCACGTAAAAGAACAGGATAAAATCATCCGTGAAGCCGCCTCCGCAGGCATCAAAAAAGAAAAAGTCCGTTCTGCAACTGCTTGAATCTTTATAAATAGCCGGGATTCAGAAAAAATATAACAACGAATAGAAACAGGAGATAATCAAATCGATGGCCCAGGAAATTACAGTACCGCAGATTGGCGAGTCCATTACAGAAGCGACTCTTGCCGCATGGAGAATCAACGAAGGCGATGCCTTTAACGGAGGCGATATCCTTGTAGAGCTTGAAACGGATAAAATTACAATGGAGCTGCCCGCTCCAGAATCCGGCACGCTGACAAAAATTATCCGGAACACAGGAGAGACTGTTCCAATCGGAGAAATCATTGCATCTTACGAACCAGGCGAAGGAAAAAACCCATCGCCTGAGGGATTACAGGAATCAGAAACAACTGCGAATCGCCCTCTTCCGCCAGGAGCAAAGCGCATGGCGGAAGAACATAACGTGGATCTATCATCCGTAAAAGGAACGGGCAGAGGAGAACAGATCAGAAAAGAAGATATCGTTCATCATCTGGAAAAATCTTCTTCTGCATCTCCCGCTCTGCCTCCGTCAATTTCCAGGTCCACGGATTCAGGTGAAAGGGAAAAGATTGTCCCGATGACAAGACTTCGTCAGAAGATCGCAGAGCGTCTTGTCGAGGCACAGCAGACGGCTGCAATTCTCACTACATTTAACGAAGTAGATTTGTCGAATGTAATGAAAATCAGATCCCGTTATAAAGAAAGTTTTAAAGAAAAGCACGGTTCATCGCTCGGCTTTATGTCCTTTTTTACGAAAGCATCAGTTGAAGCGCTTAAAGAATTCCCTGCTGTCAATGCTGAAATTCGGGGAATGGATCTTGTCTACAAAAACTACTATGACATTGGAGTGGCAGTTGGCGGCCCCAGAGGGCTTGTGGTTCCTGTCGTAAGAAATGCGGACCTACTCAGTTTCGCAGATATTGAAAAAGAAATTGCAAGGCTTGCCGGAAAAGTAAATGACGGAAGCATTGGAATTGAAGAGCTTCAGGGAGGGACCTTCACCATCTCAAACGGCGGCGTTTACGGCTCATTGATGTCCACTCCAATTCTGAATCCTCCCCAGAGCGGTATTCTTGGGATGCACAGCATACAGAAACGTCCAGTCGCAGTGAACGATGAAGTTGTTATCCGTCCCATGATGTACATTGCACTTTCCTACGATCACAGAATCGTTGACGGTAAAGAAGCTGTCAGCTTTCTATTAAAAGTAAAGCAATGCATCGAAGATCCAGAAAGAATGCTTCTTGATATTTAAAGGCGGAAAAAGATATGGAACATTTTGACATAGCAGTTATCGGCGGCGGTCCGGGCGGGTATGTCTGCGCAATTCGCGCAGCGCAGCTCGGCATGAAAACGGCTCTGATAGAAAAACGAAACACAATCGGAGGAACATGCGTAAACGAAGGATGTATCCCAAGTAAAGCCCTTCTGGATTCTTCCGAACAGTACTATAAAACAAAAAATGGACTTTCCATTCACGGCATTTCTACAGGAGAAGTAAAGATTGATCTAGGCAGGATGATGGACCGGAAACTTAAGATTGTAAAAGAGCTGACGGACGGTCTTGATTTTCTAATGAAAAAAAATAAAATCAGTCTGTTTCAGGGAACGGGAAGCATACTGAATTACGAAAGCGGCACTGCATCTATCCAGATCAGCGGTGCAGACACACAAACAATTACAACAAAACGCTGCGTCATTGCATCCGGATCTCAGCCCTCACCGCTCATCGCAAACGGAACAGAAATCGAACCTGACGGAATCAATATTATTGGATCTCAGCATGCCATCGCACTGGACAAAATCCCTGATCATCTTATCATTGCAGGAGGAGGCGTCATCGGACTTGAAATGGCTTCCATCTGGTCAAGGCTGGGTTCAAAAGTTTCCATCGTAGAATATCTTCCGGAAATCATTCCTCACATAGACCGACAGCTTCGTGAATCTGCAAAACGCACCTTTACCAAACAGGGCATGGAATTTTTTACAAATCATGAAGTTATCGGCGTATCATCAGAAAAGAATTCTGTCCAGGTTCAGATTAAAGACAGAAAATCAGAAGAGACGAAAACTCTGAACGGCGATAAGCTTCTGATTGCAATCGGAAGAAAGGCGTATTACGAAAATTTAAATCTTGAAAAAATCGGAATCCAGTTTACAGATAGAGGATGCATCAGGGTTAACCCAGAAACTCTTGAAACTGATGTACCGGGAATTTATGCAATCGGCGATGCCATCCCAGGCCCCATGCTCGCCCATAAGGCGGAAGAAGAAGGCATGATGCTTGCAGAAAAACTTGCAGGAAAACCTTCTCATATCAATTACAATGCAGTGCCGTTTATTAT
>JAOUOA010000666.1 GCA_029880625.1 Spirochaetia bacterium | reverse complement strand
CTGTCATCACTGCTTGTGACGTCTGAAAGGTTCAATGCTGCCATTTTATTTTATCTCCTGTTTTTTCTTCAAATTTTTTGAAGAAAATTCAATTTACTTTAATATCATTTGCAAAATCTGTACCAGGCTGGGAAATGCAGGATTTGCTTTGAAAGGGCAAATAACTCAATAATATGAAAAAACAGGAATGAATAAAGAAATGCAAAATGCCAATAGCATTGGCTGAATGCCTGAAAATTAAGCAGAGAGCTCTGTCGGAATTCAAAATTCGATGATCGAGTGAGTTCTGCTATAAAATCAGGTAAATAAAGATGACTCATAAGATTTTTTAAAATTCATATAAACAAAACTTTCAGGATAATAAATAAAAAAGCAGGAATCAGCTGCGGAAAAAGGAATTTC
This sequence comes from Spirochaetia bacterium, assembly GCA_029880625.1. Classification (GTDB taxonomy): domain Bacteria; phylum Spirochaetota; class Leptospiria; order Leptospirales; family Leptonemataceae; genus JAOUOA01. The sequence goes on along the minus strand of JAOUOA010000666.1, from coordinate 1,603 downwards.
AGTAAAGTTTTATTCTTCCGGGATTTTAACTTCTTTTATTTTGATGCCGCCAAATCCGAGAAAGAGTTTTTCCAAACCCAGCATTTGATCGGTCAGGTCAGTGACCAGGATTTGAATTTTACCGACAGTTTTAGATTTTCTTTCCAGATTTTTTTCCAGAAGAATTTTTGATACAGAGGATGCTGTTTCAATGGATGAATCAATCAGTTTGATAAACGGAAATGATTTCTGAATGGCATGCTTCAATAATGGATAGTGGGTGCATCCAAGAACAAGCGAATCGATTCCTTCGCCGGCCATGGGTTTCAGATAATCTGCTATGATGACCTTTGTCGCTTCATGCTCCATCCAGCCTTCTTCTACAATCGGTACAAATAAAGGGCATGCTTTACTGAAGACCGTGATGTTTTCATTTTTCTTTTTAATTCTTTTTTCGTAAACCTGTGATTTTATCGTGGATCTGGTTCCAATAACGCCGACACAATGATTGCCTGTTCTCGACAGAAGAGCATCAACGCCGGGATCGACCACGCCTATGACCGGTATCTCCAGAGATTTTTTTAAAAGAGATTCTGCATATGCTGTGGCAGTATTGCAGGCAATGACCAGTATTTTTATATCATATTTTTTTAAATATTCCGAAATTTCCAGAGAATACCTCTGTACGGTTCGTTCCGATCGGGAACCGTAAGGAACACGTGCTGTATCTCCGACGTAGATAAAATTTTCATGCGGAAGTTTTTTTTGAAGCTCGGAAAGGACGGTCAGTCCGCCCATCCCCGAATCAAAGACGCCTATAGGCCTTTTGTCAGACATGATCAGATTTTCTGCTCTTCGCCAAGTCCGAAAGCATTGTGGATAGCTTCAAGGGCGGCCTTGCCCTGATCCTCAGGGACCACAACTGAAATTTTAATTTCAGAAGTGGAGATCATTTCAATGTTGATATTTTTTTCGGCAAGAGCCCTGAACATATTTGAAGCAACGCCGGAATGGGATTTCATTCCAAGGCCGACTGCAGACACTACCGCAATTGAATCCGTTGCATCCATATGTCCCGCGCCCATTTCCGCGATAAAAGCTTCCATAACTTTTTTTGCCATTTCAAGCTGGCTTTGCGGAACAGAAAATGATATTGTATTTCTGCTGTCTTTGCCGGTGCTCTGGACAATCATATCGACGTTTACGTCAGATGACGCCAGGTTGTCAAAAAGCTGAGCTGCAAGTCCCGGCCGGTCGGGTATGTCAATTGCAGAAATTCTTGCTTCGTCAGTCTTAAGAGTAACTCCGCGAACCAATACTTTTTCCATGATTTCTTCCTCCGGCACAACCAGTGTGCCTGTTGAATTGTTAAAGCTGGAGCGTACATGCAGTACTACATTGTATTTGGACGCAAGTTCCACGCTCCTGGAATGGAGAACACCTGCGCCGAGCCGTGCAAGCTCAAGCATTTCGTCATACGATATTTTTTCAATTTTTTTTGCTGTCGATACTTTATTCGGATCTGTGGTATAAACTCCGTCAACATCTGTATAGATTTCACATTGGTCTGCCTTGAGAACTGCTGCAAGAGCCACTGCAGAAGTATCGCTTCCTCCGCGGCCCA
>JAOUOA010000097.1 GCA_029880625.1 Spirochaetia bacterium | reverse complement strand
ACCTGTGTACCAATTCCTGAATTCAGGATCATTCTTGTATCAAAAGTGATTTTCAAATCAGAACCGTCTGTATGATTGGATATTCAAGATAGTCAGTTTTGAAAATGTTCCAGATAGAAACTTTTTGTCCATGAAATTCTTTTGCATATTTATAAAATTCATAATTTTTCTGTTTTTAGTCTTACAGACTGGATGTGCCACCTATGAGACAAATTATTACACTCCTGAAGAAGCAAATCTTCTGATTCTATCCTCAATCGTAGCCAATGATGCAAGGTGCAGTATGGGGCACAATTTCACCATTCCAATTTTTGTAAAAGTTGAAAAAAAAAGCACTGATTTATGTGTTCTTAAAATTCTTTCTCAGGATTGTACAATATGGGGAAGTATTTATCCTATTCCTGCTGAATGCACATTAATTTTTGCAAGAACAAAATAATCATCATACCGGGGTATCCCCTGGTTCCTTTATATCAGATTTGCTGTATTCTATAAATACAGAGGGCCGTCAAGATGAAGGAAAGATTCAGTACCGGTACAGTTATTGAGAATACAAAAACTTCTGATACAATTCTGAATAAGAAAGAGTCAAAGAGTTCTGTTAATTCTGTTGTTTATCTTTCATTCGGAGCTGATCTGGATATACTGTATATTGTAAAAAACTTTTCCAGCATGAATCTTCTGCATTACTCAAATACTGCAGAATTAATTGATGCCCTGAAAAATATATCTCCCGGTTTATTTATTATGGATCTGGAATCCGCGTGCAGAGATAATTACCATGCTGTAAAAGTCGTTCAAAAGGATTTTCAAGGAACCGAAGTTTTAATCACAGTTGGGAAAGAAAAACAATTTGAAATTCTGAACCTTCTTGATCTCGGCATCACGCAATTTTTACGCATGGATGACAATTACGAAAGCATGCTTAAAAAACTCCAGCATTTATTTGACCGGTGCGAAATTAAACATCTTGAAAATATTATCAGCAACAACCATTCCAGAACTCTGAAAAAAAAGCTGGAATGGATGAATTATAAAAACATAAAACAGAACATTGGAATCGATACCGCAGGAAAAAATATCATTGAGAATTTAAGAGATTCTCTTGTCCAGGTTGGAGGTTACGGAGTGATGCTATCCATGATTGATGTAATCAAAGAAATGTCTGAAAAACAAAATGAGCATTATATTGTTGATGCACAGATGATCGACATCCTTTCAGATAATGCAAAAACTGCCAATAAAAATCTGAACGGGATCAATAAAGCAATTAATATAATGTCCTCACATTATGAACTTGATCAGTTCAGCAGTTATTATCTAATTCAGAAAATTCCTGAAATCCTTGATGAAATTTTTCACAATGCTGAAGATTCTGGAAATTCAATTTATTTCCCAAAAATCAATATGCTTCCGGATGTTTATTTAAATATAAACTATGACTTAATCGCTTTTGCGATAGAAGAATTAACCGTCAATGCAGTAAAATACACGAATCCTGGAAGCCCCATACACCTTTATGCGAATGTAATAGACGGATATTTCAGTTTAAACATGATCAATGAATACTCTCAATACCAGGACGATCATTTCGACGAATCATCAATTGACATGCTTGTAAAACCGTTTTTAAGAATGCACCCTCCATTAGACAGGGATCTGAAAGCGGAAAAAATCGGAATGGGACTGGGGCTGACAGTTGTATATTATATTATGGGTCAGATGAACGGAATTCTAAATATTAAGAATGTTTTGGACCATACAAACGAATCTGTTAAATCAAGCGTTCTTACACAGCTTTTTCTGCCGATCAGCAGCTGAGCCGGAAAATCCTTAAAAGACTTCCGGCCCGGTTCTGAACTTGAAAAAATTACAGAGTGAACTCAGGTAATTTTTTTTCAATTGGAGTATTTTTCAGAGTCACATAGGAAGGCATTCCATTGTTATAGGGAGGGTACTCTTCGCCCTGAATTAGCGGAACCAGATACTCTCTGCAGGCATCCGTAATTCCGTATCCGTCTTCGGAAATAAATTCTTTCGGCATCATTTTTTCCACATTTGCCACTTCGGAAAGAGGAGCTTTTCCTACTTCCCAGACATATGGACTGCTGGATTTGCGAACAACGGTCGGCATAATCGCATTTTCGCCTGCTACGGCAAATTCAACTGCCGCTTTGCCCATTGCATATGCCTGCTCCACATCAGATTTAGATGCAAGGTGTCTTGCTGCTCTCTGAAGATAGTCGGCAACGGCCCAGTGAAATTTATATCCGTGTGCGTCCTTGATCATATTGGCAACGACAGGTGCTGCTCCTCCAAGCTGCGCATGGCCGAAAGCATCTTTTGTTCCCTGTTCGGCAAGGAATCTTCCGTCAGGATGATGACATCCTTCTGAAACAACAATTGTGCAGTAATCATATTTTTCAACTTTCGCCTTTACCGCAGCAAGAAATTTTTCCTGATTGAATTCTACTTCGGGAAAAAGAATAATAATGGGAATATCATTTTCCGCATCGGCAGCAAGTCCGCCTGCAGCGGCAATCCATCCGGCATGACGGCCCATCACTTCAATTACGAAAATTTTAGTGGAGGTTTTCGACATGGAACGGACATCATAACTTGCCTCGCGAGTTGATACAGCAATGTATTTTGCTACAGATCCGAATCCGGGGCAGTTATCGGTAATGGGGAGGTCATTGTCTACAGTTTTGGGCACATGAATTGCCTGAATCGGGAATCCCATTTTTTCACCCAGCTGGGAAACTTTATGGCATGTATCAGCAGAATCTCCGCCGCCGTTGTAAAAGAAATATCCAATATCGTGCGCTTTGAAAACTTCCATTAAACGGTCGTATTCTCTTTTGCTTACGTCCAGTCCCTTTAATTTATAACGGCAGGAACCGAATGCTCCGGAAGGCGTATGGCGGAGAGCGGCAATTGCTTCATCAGATTCAAATGATGTATCAATTAAGTCTTCCGTAAGAGCGCCGATAATTCCGTTTCGCCCTGCATAAACTTTTCCAATTTTATCCTTGTATTTTCTTGCTGTTTCAATGACTCCGCATCCGGATGCATTGATAACTGCAGTTACACCGCCCGACTGGGCATAAAAAGCGTTTTTTCCACTCATGATTTCTATTCACTCCTGTTTAAATTTCCGCAAAATGAATCCGATACTTCAATCCGTACTGCAAACCTACACAGTTTCTTTATAAAATCGATAAAGAATCGATGTGTATTGATCCTCTGTATTCAGGCAATGCATGATCCAAACACGCTTCTCTAGAAATACAGAATCCCTGGAAAAAGCTGATGGGAACTTTAAGACATAATCCAGAGATCAGACTGGTTTGAAATCGGAATTCGATCAATCCACGGTCATAATTGCAGAGTCAATGATTTTTAGACTGAATTTGAAGGCAATCCTTTTTGAATGGAAAAAAAAGACCCGTAAAAGCATTCAATTAAGTGAATATTAAATTGAACTGATTCATAATTATATCAAATCACAAAAAATCACGAAAAGTTGTAACCATATCTATTCAAAAGAATCAAAAACAATACCGATGATTTTCAAGCATGGTGCTAAAAATCATTTTATGCCTTTGGTCCTTAAACGATTCGCAGGCAAATCTTAAATAAAAAATTTTTATAAATACGCTCCCTGAAAAGCGTATTTTAATTATTTCTGGAGTTAAATATGTCAATGAATCAATACATCCGTGCAATTGCAGGAACCCTGGTGGTTCTTTCTGTGGCGCTGGGATATTTTCACCATCATTACTGGCTTGCTTTTACTGTTTTTGTAGGACTTAATCTTCTGCAGTCAGCTTTTACCAAATGGTGTCTGATGGAAACCTTTCTTGAGAAACTGAATATTGCAAAAAAATAAATTCAGAAGGCTGATCGGATTTGATCAGCCTTTATTTAAATACAAATTCATACACCAGTTGAATTCCAAAACCGATGAAAACCACGCCGGTCATTTTTTCTAGAATGAAACCGTAAACTGAACTTATAAAAAATTTTTCAGAAAGAAATGACGTAAAAAAAGCGATTGAAAGACACCAGACAGTGCCGGTTAACCAGAATACAGAACTCAAAATCAGGAACGGAAGCATTTCGAAATTTTGACCCGTTTGAACAAACTGCGGAAGAAATGAAATAAAAAAAATGATGACTTTTACATTCAGAAGATTCGTGAGAAGGCCCTGTCTGTAAATTTTAGAATTCGGTTCCTGAATAAAACGATCTTCCTGTTCGCCCTTTATTCTTTCAGATTTTTTCTTTGACAATAAAAATGTAAATCCCAGATAGAAAAGATACCCCGCTCCGGCTGTCCTTAAAAGTAAAAACATGCTCTGATGGGAAGCAATAAAAAGCGACAATCCTGCAGCGGCAAATGAAGCATGGATAAAACCTCCGGATATGACGCCGAGTGCGGCATAAACGCCGGCTTTTCTGCCGGAAGCAATGCTTCGCGAGATGATATATATGGAATCCTGGCCGGGATAGACGGTTAATAAAATCACCGTAAACAGAAAGGTTGGAAAATGAATGATTCCCGGCACGAATTTGGATCCTTCAATTCAATGTAAAAATAACAACAAAGATTTTCAATAAGAAAAATAAAATCCTGCTGCAAATCCCTGAAGATGCACGGGATTTATTTCATGCTTTCCATCAGTGCAGGATCTGTAAAAAAGTTCACTGGAAAGGATCTCATTACGACAGATTATCGGGAATATTTTAAATGCTTTGATACCTGAGAAAATTCAATTGCAAAAATTATTTAATATTTTTATAAAGTTAATTTTACCCATTATGAAAAAGCCTGTTATTGCATTGTTTATTTTTTTTCTTCTGTCCGGCTGCAGCTCTGTTAAAAACAAACAATCTTCCGCTTCAGAAAACGCCTATTATTCCTGCATCATTAAAAATTTTGAAATTCCTCTGTGGAACGAAGAACAAGATGACATCATTAAAACAACAGAACCCTTGGACGTCTGCATTGAAATCCTTCCCGATCCGGAATCAGTTGAAGAATACCTTACAGAAGAATCCGGCGATCTCTATAATTTTATTACGGAATGCGGAGGCGGGCTGATCGGATTACATACAGGAGAGCTAAAAAAAGGCCTTCGCTGCAATAAAAAGAATTACAGCCATTCATGCACAGACTCAGACACCAATAGCATCCTGTATGCATCTCCCCCAAATATTTAAGATATAAATATTTTGAAGAAAAACTGCCACGGAAAATTCAAATAAACCGCATTGCATTACTGAAATAATTTTTCATAAAATATTTTTTAAAAAAACTCCTAAATTTAATTCTTGCAAAATTCATATGAAATTATATTATAATTAATAAACATATTTATATTTGAGGAGAAAATCAATGCCAAACGTTCAGAAAAAAATTTCTCCGGAATCAATAAAGATTCTTGCCTTTTTCAAATATCCCATTCTGCTTCTCTTCTGCATTTTTTTTCATATCCCTATTCAGGCAGAAAAATCATCTTTTTACAGCTGGATTTCCACTTCAGAAAATATTTATAAAGCTTCCGGAAAAAATTTAACTGTAAAGGCAAGCGGAAACGTTCACTGGATTGTGCTGGATAAAGGAATTACCTATCCCTATGAAATCCGCTTTCAGGAAAAAATCCAGCCCGCCAGAGGAAGCGTTTCATTTCTTTGGAATTACTATCTTCTGGATGCAGCATATAAAAAACGACTCGGCACAGGGTACAATCAGGTTTTAAGCATAGAATCTGGCAACCGCATTCGATATTACGAAAATATTTACAGTCAAAAAAACATTACATCGAAACCTGGTGAAGTCAGGACCTGGAGAATTGTTAATCAAAAAAATTTTACTGCAATTTATCTGAATGAAAAAAAAGTCATTTCCATGCCTGCAGATAATATAAATAAAATTATTCCGTCATTTGCCGTTCAGCTGAACAATACAGGAGGCCAATCTTTCCAGATTCAAAACCTACAGATTCTTGAAAAGCCGGGCGGAACAAAAAAGAAACCTGTTATTTATCAGTACCCTCTGCCTGATAAAAGTGGAAGAAATATGACTGTATTTGCCCATAAAGGACTGACAAAGGAACAGAAATCCGGAATGAAAAAACTGCCGGAACTCTTTCATCAGATTGAACTTGCGGCGGGCATTCCCATTACACATACAGAACCTCTGCTGGCCATTTACGAAGGGCCTTCGTCCGGAAACAATCTTGCGGCTTCTCCTGGATACCCAGGATGGCTGGAAGTGGGTCCCGGCTTTCTTACCTCACTGCATCTTATCGCGCACGAATTTGCGCATTTTTATTTCTGCATAGGAGCTTCCTGCGGAACCGGAATAGATAAAAACATAAAAGACATCAAAAAAGCAGCCACTGCAGCTGTTGCAAATAACTGGATGATAGAAGGGTTTGCAAGTTACCTGGGGTTAATCGCATTAAACCGCATGAACGGAGAGTCTGATTTTCTTTATTCTGAAAAATTCGGTAATTTTGCCGGGATCATGGATCAAATGAAAGAACGGGGCTGGAATGATGGTCCGCTTGACGACGGTTCGCGCATTAAAAAGAAATATGTTGTACCCGGAAAAGATCCGATAGATACTGCGTTCAAAATGGCATATGGTAAAGGCTATCGCTTTTTTTATATGATCGGAAGCGAATTCGGACATGATACTTTTCAAAAAATAATAAAACACAATCGAAAAAAGAATACTTCAAATTATTCCTCCCGGGATCTGATGAAGGATCTGGAAAAATATTCGGGAAGAAAAGCCGAACCATATTTTTCCGGCTGGATTACGGAAGGCCCCTATAAAAAAATCAGTCCTGAAGATTTCAAAGATAAAAATCAAAACGGTATCATGGATTTTACAGAACACTGACTCCGGACATTCACACAAGCGAAGCAGAATAAACCACATTGCAGTCCCGACCGTTTTTCTTCGCTTCATAAAGGGCAATATCTGCTTTTTTACAGATGGAATCGATATCATCCAGTTCTTCAAGAATTGTTGTGCCGATACTGATAGAAACCTGTTTTGGAAAATCAATTTCTTTGATGGATTCACTTAATTTTTTTGCAAGAAGACTGGCTCCCGTAAGAGTGCTTCCCGGACACAATACAATAAATTCTTCCCCGCCGTAACGCGCCGCTGTATCGGATTCACGTATGGATGCCCGGATTTTTCCGGAAATTTCCTCAAGAACCCGATCGCCGGCATCATGGCCGAATTCATCATTGATTTTTTTAAAAAAATCAATGTCAATCATCATCAGACTCAGAGGGGCATGTTCTCTTCTCGAGCGAGCAATTTCAAGCTTCAGGTTCTCAATAAAAGATCTTCTGTTCATCAGGCCAGTAAGAGGATCATAGTAGGCCATGCTTTTTAATTCCTGGAACATCTTTTGAATTGAATGATCATAATATGAAATCAGAGGCGCTGAAGAAAATAAAGCAAGCGGAAGAAACATAAATTCCAATACAGGTATCTTTTCGTAATAATTCATTCCATAGAACGCATTTAATGCGGCAAACGAAAGTCCGGTCCAGAGAATACCGCGTAAGGATCCGCCAATCATCACAAAAAATACCGGATAAAGAGGAAGCCAGACTGTAAAAGTAACAGAATTTAACTTTTCATATGCGCCGGCGCATAAAATCATGAAGCCCAGTGTAGAAGTGGCAAAGGATGCCAATTTCCAGTTTCCGGTCATTTTTGCCACATATAGAATTACGATACCTGTAATTGAAGAAATGATATTTACAGCGGCAGAAATATATAATTCTGCATAAACCTCAATAAGACCCACTAAAAAAGTAAGAGGCGCAAGCGCCCACAGGACAAAGGTAATGCTTGTCATCCGATCAATTTCATCATTCAATGTTTCATTAATTTTCCTTAACATGCTCCATACGACGTGTTCCGTTCTGTAAAGATTATAGTATTCAATCATTTATTTTTTAAAACATCGCGCATGTTTTAAAATGATTCTGTGAGCCGTTTCATAAATGAAACGGCTCACAGAATCATTAACAGGATTGGTGCTTATTCAAACCAAATTACGGGAGGAAGATCAATATGAATTTAGAATTAAAGCTGTGCAGAATAATTACAAAAATAATTTCGTCGTATGTATTGATAATCTAAGAACCAGCAATCCTGTTGATTTTGAAATTCTTATCCAGCATA
>JAOUOA010000665.1 GCA_029880625.1 Spirochaetia bacterium | reverse complement strand
CGCCGAGCATCAGGAATGCCTGGTCGTCATTCTCTTTTTTACATCCTGAAACGATCCAAATTGCAGGAAGAATTAAGAGTAACATTTTAATTAACATTTTTCTCATATTGAGTTTCTCCATTTATATTTTATATTTTTTTTTTGCTTCAGGTGCCTGAATCATCTTAAATTCACCGTTTGTTTTTAATTGAATTATACAGAACAGGCATTGCAAATGGATTGCATTTTGAAGATTATAGTAATTTTTTTTCCAGAATTACGATTTTTTTTAATTTTCGGAGCTGAAATCAGCTTTCAGAGTGAATTTAATGATCTGAATTCATTATTTTTTCATAAAGTATGCGGGTCTCCTCTTCCGGCTCTACATTCAATTCCTCTTTCAAAAGACTATTTAACTCCTGGAAGGCTGCAATTGCCTCATTTCTTTGATGGAGATGATACAGACCCTCCATGAAATATCTCCATGCGCTTTCATCGAGATTATCTTTTAAGAGAAGGGTTCTTGCCGTTTCCGTTAATTTTTCATATTGATTCTGTTTTTTGAAAAGAGAGCATTGAACATGCAGCAATTCCCGATACTGTATCCAGAAAGACTCACGGATCTCCAGGGAAGGTTCAAAATTGGGATCAAACTCAAAAAAATCACCTTTATACACCTCTGCCGTTTGTGTAAAAATCTCCTGCGCTTCCGTAAAATTTTTAGATTTATAATACTGCATTCCCTGCAAGTACAGGGAATGGAATATCTGAAAATCCGTTTCCACAATGTCGGGATTCAAGCGCAAAAAACCATTCGTCTCAATGATGACAGATGCACTGGAAAAAACCTTCCGAAGACGATGCACTATGGAATTCAGATTGCCGGAGGATCGGGAATACTGAAGGTCCGGCCAGATATAAGAAGCAGCGCTTTCACGGCGGATTCCTTTTTCAAAATTTATCAAAAGAAGCTTGAAAAGCGTAAGACGTTTCCGCTTGGATACAAGCTCTTCAGAAATAATCAGACCGCCTTCGTCAAAAACTTCAAAACTTCCCAGACAGTTAATCCGCACTGACTTATTCGTATATGCATCTTCACTCTGTCTCGGAGAATCTTTTCGAAATTCCAGCAGCGCTCTCTGGAATCGGGAATATTTAGAAGAAAGTGAATATACCATTCCCAGGATAAAAATAAAAAATCCGTATTTCAGAAGCCAGACTGCACTCACTCTTTCAAAAAAGAACAGACTGATATCATTTAGAGAAGCAATAATAAAAATTACCGATGTGCCGATGAGAATAAATGCTTCTTTATGCCTTCTTTTTGCCTGCCGGATAAAGACCATCGTGATTTCCGTAAGCGGATACAAAAGCGAGGGAATCCAGAAAACAAAAACAAGCATGTCGTGAAATTCATTGTCCCCGATCCATTCCAGGCTTTTCAGAACAAGATTTAATATGAGAGAAAAAGACAGAAAAAATGAATAATAGAGATAATAATAAATATATGAATGAATCCGAATTCTGAAAAAATGATACAGAAATAGAATAAAAAGCGGCCCCATAAAAAAGCCGGATAAGATCTGGATTGTGTTCCAGAAGAAAAAATCATCTACCAGGAAAAAACGAAGCTCCGAATAATTCATAATCGCCACTGACATATCCAGTGTAAGCAGGAAAAAAAACAGGTGCTCAATATTTCTCCGCATCTGCAGATAAAATATGATGCTGAAGAGCCCTGAAAAAAAGAAAACGATAGAAAAAAGAAATGTATAAAGTTCAGAAATCGTATGGCTTAAAATTAGATCTCTGTATTCGCCCAGGTAAGGGATTTCACCTTTGATGCCGCCCTCTCCGCCTGTATCCACAACTCGTACAGCCAGAACATTGACTCCGTGATGAAGGATACCAGAAGGAATCAGATAAATTCTTGTTTTATCGGGACGCGGATCTCTTTCAGGATAGGGTTTTCCCGTTTTCCCTATGGAAACACCGTTTACGAATGCTTCATCAACATCGTCAATTTTTCC
>JAOUOA010000664.1 GCA_029880625.1 Spirochaetia bacterium | reverse complement strand
TGTGGTTTCGTATGCTTTCTGGCTTGCTTCAATAATTTTTTATGATGCATTAATTGTTTCTGTCAGTTCATCGGATGACGTAGATAAGGTTTCCGGTCTGGGTTTTTCTCTGGGGTATATCGGAAGCGCTCTTCTTTTCAGTGTGAATGTTGCCATGACCTTGAAACCGGAATTTTTCGGACTGGAAGGCGCGGTACAGGCCGTGAAGCTTTCATTTTTATGCGTTTCTGCCTGGTGGATTGTTTTTACCATTCCATTGATTCTCAAGGTTCCTGAACCAAAAGGCGAAAAAACTCCTTTTTCTATTATTGCGAAAGAAGGACTTCAGCGTGTAATTCAGACCTTTTCTGAGATCCGAAAGCATGAAATTGCGTTTCTCTTTTTACTGGCCTACTGGTTCTATATAGACGGAGTTGATACGGTTGTTGTGATGGCCGTTGATTACGGAAAGTCCATCGGTCTTGAAACTTCTGATCTGATTACGGCGCTTCTTCTTGTGCAGTATGTTGCATTTCCCTTCGCCTATCTTTTTGGATGGATGGGGCAGAAATTCGGAGCGAAGCGGTTTATTTTTATAGGAGTGGGCGTTTATATTCTGATTGTGTTCCTTGCAAGTTTCAGTCTTGACAGCGGTTCTTACAGTATCTTTGGATTTTCCGTTGGGAAATTTTTAGCCATTGCATTTTTAATCGGTACCGTTCAGGGAGGCGTCCAGGCATTGAGCCGTTCGTATTTTTCAAGATTGATCCCGGCTGAACGGTCAGCTGAATTTTTTGGATTTTACAATATGGTGGGAAAATTTGCAGTCATTATTGGACCCGTTTTAATCGGTACTGTGGGAAGACTGAGCGGTAACCCCAGAATTGGAATTTTTTCCATTATCATTTTATTTATTATAGGAGGGGCTTTTCTTGTAAAAGTTCATTTCCTGGAAAAAGCATCGATAAAAACCTGAATCATCTTTGTGTCTAAGAATGTGAAATCGAATATTAAAAGTTCGACTGAAAGAAGAACTAGCGACGAATCCGTCATGACTGGATTTCATTAAAATCCAGAGGGCAGGGGATATCCAGGAAATGTCCCTGGGCATAATCAATGCCGATCTTTTCAAGCATGTTTAAAGTCTTTTCATCTCCCACCCATTCTGCTACTGTTTTGATGTTCATGATCTGGCCGATTCTTGAAATCGATTCTACCATGGCCTGATCAATAGGATCATCTGCCATGTCTTTAACGAAACTTCCGTCGATCTTCAGATAATCGACAGGAAGCGTTTTTAAGTACCCGAAAGAGGAAAGGCCGCTGCCGAAATCATCCAGAGCAAATTTGCAGCCCAGTTTTTTTAAATCTTTAATTAATGTAGATGCGCTTGTGAGATTTGTAATCGCTACAGTTTCAGTAATTTCAAAACAAACTTCGCTGAGGTTTGTTTCGTAAACTTCCGCCTGATGAACGATATAGTCATACAGGTTTTTGTCCCCCAGTGAAGCGCCGGAAAGATTGATTGCAATAATTCTCTTTGTGTTTTCATCGACTCTGCAGCATTCAAGTTCCAGCATTGAGAAAAAGGTATTTTTAATGACCCACTTATCGATTTCTTCCATAAGGTTGTATCTTTCAGCTGCAGATAAAAATGTTTCCGGTGAAAAAATATTGCCTGATTCATCTTTCAGTCTTAAAAGAATTTCCCAGTGTCTGACCTGTTCGTGTCTGTTCTGAATGGAATGCAGTTCCTGGCGGTAGAGAATAAAGCGATTTGATTGTATCGCTTCTGAAATGACTGTGGCCCAGTGCATTTCCCCGTGTTTTTTTGTAAAAATTTCATCGGTGGTTTCATAAACATGTACCCGATTCCTTCCGCTTTCTTTCGCGGCGTAACATGCTAGATCGGCTGCGCTCATAATTTTAGATATATTTTTTTCTTCGGACGTAATGGTGGCAATGCCGAAACTCGATCCAATTTCAAAAGAACGGTCATGCCAGCTGAATCTGTATTCTTTAATTAAAACC
>JAOUOA010000663.1 GCA_029880625.1 Spirochaetia bacterium | reverse complement strand
GTCTGTTACTGTCGGACTGTGTTGTTTTGCGTCATGGCGAATTAGAGGGATATCTACGGTAGTTTTTAAGTCGCGCATCCATATATCCTGAGATCCGCTTCGATCTGAGGTGTAATACATGATTTCGTTATTGGTTAGCGTCGGCCGAATGTTCAGTCCACGTTCAAATGTAAGCGCATAATGTCCGTTGGGTTCATGGAGATAAAATTGTTTGGATAAAATTTCATGATTAAAAATGGGAGGGTTTAGAGGTTTCATGGTTCCACATGAAATTCCGGTTAATACGCATGCAGAAAATATTCTTGTTAAGAAAAAAATATTTTTTCCCGGTCTCAAAAGCATTACTCTCTCCGAATCCAGGTTTTATTTTCGTTGCGAACCCATACGCCGCGAGGAGCCTGTTTCCAGTATATGATTAAATGTTCATTCAGTATTTTTTCGAGGTTTGGTTTGGTTTTTTCTTTTTCAAGTTCAAGATAATATTCATATATCCATTTTCTTGACTGATTTACCTCTGATGCGACACGACTCGCTTTTTTTTGTTCCGATAACACAGAAAGCCTATCCTGACCCCCATATTTTGAAATCTGTAGAGGAACAAGTAAAATGTATCCGGAATAATCCTGACCCAGCAATCCGTTGTTTAGATAATTTTTGATATCCTCCTGAAAAAAATCAAGAACGGCTTTTTCCCTGTACAGGTGTTGAAGTTTTTTTCTATTTTCAGTGGACAGATTTTCTGATCTGCTTTCTTCGAGGCTTACACTTTGTGAAGAGGCAATGATCCAGGAATTTTTTTCGATTTCTTTATTTTCACCGAGTAATTGTCTTTCGGCCGCGGTGCTTTCAGGAGTAAGAGTGATGGGCGGAATTTCAATTGAAATGCAGGATCCTCTTCTTACAACTCCGGTTACAGGATCGGTAACCTGTTTTAATATTTGACACGATGAAAGTACGGTAAACAAATAAAAAATAAAAATATTGGTATAGGCTGTTAACCTCAATTTTGTTTTCTGAAATGATTTCTGCATATAGAAGTTTTTTTTGTTGATATTAATTAAATTCACTTTTTGCACGTTCAAGAAACCTTCCCAAAGGAATTCTTTCTTGCTTAATCTCTTCGTCTGATGTTCTGACAAGAAGTCCAAAACCGAGTGCTTCGCGTTTGATTTGAATGGACGTATAAATCAACCCTCCTGCAAGCTGAACATCAATCGACGGTATGTCCAGTGTTCTATCTATAATACCTTCCGCAAGCTGATTTGGCATGATAAGACGTGTAATAAATCCGCTGAATTCAGGGCTTAATTCATAAATTGAAATTCTAGCATCTGTGCTATAGATTGGGTCATGCAGGGAAAAGGATGAAATTTTCATATCTCCGCTAATGATTCCATTGTAACCGCTTTTCGATTTTGGAAGATATGGTTCGAGATCCAGGCTTTTTATCTGTAAAAAACAGCTATACTCCATATTTTTGGGGTTTAGATCTGCCAAATTGAAAAATATATTTTCACCAACCACAACTCCTTTCTGGTTCAGTCGAATCCCTTTTTTTGCTCTTTCAGGTCTCAAGCTAACAATCTTGAGTTCATTTATATAAAGAATATTGTTTCTATAATCGACAAATGCTGAGACCCCTGCCTCTGCTTCGGGTGCTATGCTTCCTACGAAGAAAAAAGAATCTTTTTGAAAAGTCATTCGTGGATTGTGCGTAGATGCCGCAAAACGCAGTGTCAGATTTGGTTTTTCTTGAAAATTTCTGGCAAATTCCATGTAAGGTAGTGCTTTTTCATGGAGTTTCGTAGAGTCGGTCGGGTAGAGGCTGTGCGAAAATGGCAGAAGTAGAGATATATCTTCTATTCTAAATTTATAGCACTCATTGCTTATTTCATTTCGATTTTGTATTATTGTTTCATGATTGTCACATTTTTCCCCTCGGTATTCCATATCCATGCTGTCGATGTTCAGAGTGCCGGTAGCACGGTTTTCTTTAATATCCGCTCTCAGT
>JAOUOA010000096.1 GCA_029880625.1 Spirochaetia bacterium | reverse complement strand
TGATTCAGCTCCCGCGCTTCCTCCGGAAGCAAGAGATGCAAAAGGGCTGGAGCTTTTCAAGCAGGTGTTTTTTGTCATGCTTCCGCCGCTGGTTCTGATTGCATGTGTTCTGGGTGGAATTTTTGCAGGAATTGCAACGCCAACAGAAGCGGGGGCTGTAGGATCTCTGGGCGCAGTTATCCTTGCAGCCGTTTCAAAAAAATTCAGTATGGATGCATTGCGGTCAGGACTGGATGAAACCATGAAACTTACCGTTATGGTAGTATTTCTGCTTATCGGTTCGACGGCATTCGCTCTTGTGTTTCGCGGGATTGACGGAGACCTTCTGGTGCAGGAAATATTGCTGAGCATACCCGGCGAAACTGCCGGACTGGTCCTTTTTTCAGGAATTTTAATTTTTGTACTGGGATTTTTTATTGATTTTTTTGAAATTGTATTTATTGTAATTCCTCTTCTGATTCCTGCCGCTCATGCGCTCGGTGTTGATCTGGTATGGTTTGGAATTCTTCTCAGTCTGAATCTGCAGACTTCTTTTCTTACTCCTCCTTTTGGATTTGCTCTTTTTTATCTGAGGGGGGTCGCTCCGGATGAAATCCGCACATCGCAGATTTACAGAGGCGTAATCCCATTTGTGATAATCCAGATAGTTATGGTGCTGGTTGTTTATTTTTTTCCTGAACTTACAGAATGGATGCGCTAAGTTCTATGGAATTACAGTCCCTGTGACAAAACAATTTTTAATACAGCTTTTATATACTGAATGGTTTGCCATATAAAGACTGTGTGTTTGATCTGCAAGCACTGCGGGATAATTGCTCCCCGTACAGTTTCCCTCTGTATTTATCGTCGTCCAGTATATTTTTTCACAGTTCAGCGAGCAGATCTTTGATTGTTCCGAATAGGTTTTATAGTCCAGCGAATTTGGATTATTTGTAGGATCAGGATAATACGGCGAAGCCGGCAGAACGCCGCAGATTTCTGAAGACCCCTGGGGAGCCGGTATAGAAATTTTGTATCCCGTTTCGAGTATTGTGACATACTGTGCGGCCACGACAGCGCCTCCCGCAGAATTCATGCATGACAATGCTGCATCCTGGGCTGTGATGCAGGTTCCGTTCAGATCTGAGGGCTTGATCAATGTAAGAAACATTGCCTGTTGTTCTTCTTTATCTTTTTCGTTACCTTTGGAATCAAAAGCGCATGAATTCCCTGATAAAATGAGCAGTGTTAATATAAATGGAATCGTTTTTGTTTTCATTAGAATTTTACCTCCATCCCAAAGTTGAATAATGGAATCCGAATATTTTTTTTGCCCGCTGAAGCCATAAGGTAGCTGAAGTCATAGATTTCCTGTGGATTTGTTGTGCTGAAGGGGCGGGCATTGGACCATACAATTCCTGCAGGATTTTTTCTTGCATAAAGATTCAGCGCTTCAAAGAATATGCTTCCGTAACCCCAGGTATAATGAATAAATCGGTCAACCCGGACATCGAGTCTGTGGTAGGGGCGAAGGCGATGGTAGTTAACTCCAGGGGAATATTCTGGCAGATAAATTTTTCTTCCGTTATTCGAATATTTTCCCCCGTCATCTCCGATGATTTCCGTATAGGGACGTGAAGTCATATACTTCCATCTTGAACCAAACTGCCAGTTTCGGTTCAGCTTGTAGCCGAATACAATATTTAATACATGGGTTCTGTCGTAATCCATATAATAGTCTTTTGTATTATCATACTGATTGATTGCGCGGCGTTCGTCAGCGGTGTATACTGCATTTTTTTCTTCTTCAGTGATGATATGCTGGTGAGAATTTCCGACGGCTTTGGACCAGGTGTAGGAAATCCAGCCGTACCATCCGTTTTTACCGGGAGGATTTTCTTTTTTAATATAAATTTCATATCCTTCGGAAAATCCTGTCCCGTCATTTGAATAATAGAGCGGCTGATTGAAAAGGACAGGGTCCCTGTTTCTGTCTGCCGACGGATTGAGAATTTCTGTTTCAATAAATTTTGCAGGATCGCTTACCCGGTTCATATACGCATGGTTGAATTGATAGGGAGTCCGGATGTACGGATCTTCAACAACAACTTCAGTAAAGTAATGCCGGAAAGCTTCAACCTTGAATGTCCATTTCCCGTGCGTCTGTTCAACGCCGAGTCCATAATGTTCGGCTCTTTCCATGCGAAGATCAGAATTCCCTGATGTTGGTGAAATTTGAAACATTTCCGGAATTCTGTGGTAAACGCCCGCACCTGCGATGATAAGAGTATTGGTGGGGAATTTATAGGAAACGGTCCCCCTGGGGTCTAAAACAGTCTGGTCTGTCATGGCAAAATGGTCCAATCTGTATCCGGGTTTAAATTCAAATCCTCCTGCGCGCAGCGTCGCGACCACCCATCCGCTGTTATAAGCGGCCCGCACGCTGTCTTCTGCTGGAATGTTTTCAAAGTCGGGATTTTGTGTGTCGTAAGGATTGGGCGAAGGATCATTCGGATCAATTAAAACGGGCAGGTCCCCCTTCAGGTCATATTTAAAAATTCTGTTTTCCGCTCCAATATCAAGAAAAATATGATCTTTCATGACTTCCCAGAAAAGCTCTTCGCGGATTCCATAGTAGCCGGTTATGGATGTCCGGTTTGCCTTCAGTGCGCCAAGAGAACCGTCCAATTCTTCAACGGTTTCTGTATTGATCAGGGTGATCTTGTTTTTTACCCTGGAGCCGATATTCCAGATATGACGGATCCCTTCTGTATGAAATGCTTTATTGTAGCTGATTTTAGCGCCAATCACGATGGGATCAAGTTCAGTAGTAGGATCCCAGGTCGGGTCTTTTTTAACGGAAGCGTAAAAATAACCTTTCGCTCCGAAAGCATAAAGATAAAGGTCCTGATTTTTTGTAAGCTTAAATTTTGATTTGAACTGTCCATCATAATAGACAGGAGGCAGAATGTCGTCGGGAATGTAGGGTTTAAATGTTAAATGCAGATAGGAAACTTTTCCGGCTCCAATCCAGTATCCGCCCTTCCCGATGGGACCGTTAAACATGGCTTTTGTCGACCAGAGGGAAAATGTCGTATGCCCTCCGAATTTTTTAACATCGTCAATCGTTTCAATTGCAATAATTCCTCCTGTTGCATTGCCGTAATTCGCAGGATATGCACCGGTATAAATGTCAATCGTGCTGATTAAATCATTGTGAATGACTGCGTCAAGAGGCAGGAGATGAAAGGGAAAGGCAATGGGCAGTTCGTCAATCATGTAATAGTTGGCATTTTCTTTGGCTCCCCGGATTGTAAGATCGCCGAATCCAAAGGGAGGAGCGTTCACTCCAGGCAGAGATTCGATTCCCCGAAGAGCTTCGCCGAAACTTCCTGGAAGACGCTTGATTTCATCCAGACGCACCTGATAGCGGGAAAGCTTTGTTTTGTCTTTTTTGCCGGTTACAACAATGCCGTCCTCCGGAGATGCATCCTGCGTTCCGGGCCTTGATGTATGAAATGTGATTTCCTGATTTTCATATTCAATCTTGAGACGAGACTGGATGACTCCTTTTTCCGGATGAATGATGCGGAAAGTGTAAAAGCCTTTATCCGGTATTGAAATTTTCGCAATCCCATCCTGGTTGGTAAAAAATTTTTCTTTTGTTTCTAGCACGATGACAGGAATTTCAGATACGTTCCGGGATGATTTGGGGTCAACGACATGAAGCTTGAAATCAAGCGCAAATAAAGGATTTACAGAAAAAAAACTGGAAACAGTTAAAATTAAAAAAATATTCTTTTTTATTATGTTTTTCAATTTCACGGTCCTATATATGGTAGATCGACTTCAAGCATTTCCAGGCAGAATAAAGGGTAATCATTAAAAGGACAGTCCTGACGGAGGATACTGAGAGAACAGAGTCTTACGCCGTATTCTTTGGGATCTTCAAAAACCGGCAGGATGTATTGAGGGTGGTTGCCGCATTCTTTTGCTTTTTCGTGAATCGCAACGTAAACTTCAATCCAGGCATCCGTGGTGTCCATCCTTCCTTTTTCCACACAGGATGCAGAAAGAAAGTAACTGGAAAAAACAAAAATATAAATATGTATTTTTTTTAAATGCTTCACTTACTTCCTGTCCCGTGCAGTAAAACGAATCACATCTCCGCTGACTTTATATACGGATAC
The DNA here is from genome assembly GCA_029880625.1 of Spirochaetia bacterium. Classification (GTDB taxonomy): domain Bacteria; phylum Spirochaetota; class Leptospiria; order Leptospirales; family Leptonemataceae; genus JAOUOA01. The sequence goes on along the minus strand of JAOUOA010000096.1, from coordinate 4,068 downwards.
ACGTCCAAGTATAGAATAATAATGAAGTTCATTCCATGCAACAATATTGATCATACTGTCACCTTCGAGCTTCTGGACCGTGCTGGAAACTGCATATTCAGGATTGACGGGTGCGGTTACAGGGAAGAGGTTAAAGAGATAGAATGTGGAATGTGATCCAGTTTCTTTGCATCCTCCTGTATATTCATCCAGAGGTATATAGGATGCAGGCGGCGGCAGGCTTTCTCCGTTTGCAAGAGCTTTTTCCCATTTTTTTCTTTTAATACTGTCAAGGCAGATCACTTCATAGGATGCCCTGTACATTCTGGTTGCGGAAGGAATGATATGAATCTCATGCATGCCTCCGCCTCCGCCAGGGAAGCAGTTCAAAGAGAAAAGAAAAAAAACAGTTAATGAAATGAAACGAAAATTCATTTTATTTCCCCAGTTTTACAACATCAGCTTTCAAATGGAATCTGTGTCGTGTTAAGATTGTAAAAATGGATCTGTCGCTCCAGTAGCGTAGATTAATCAGGGCATCTCCATTGTATTTTTTAAGAAGAATTTGTTGTGCCCGATCAACAGGAGGAGTTCCGAAGGGAATACCCAGAAAGCCCATATCCAGACTGTACCAGGAAAGGGTCGTTTCCGCAGGTCCCAGGACTTTATATCCCTTTCCTTCCAATGGGATGTTGGATGTTGCAATTCCTCCGCTGGATGAAACGCAGGACAAAAAAAGAAAGAAAACAGTTGAGAAAAGGTATTTGTTCATATTGACTCCTGAGGAATGATTGATTCTCTACTGAGTCATATACATCCCGGGGGCTCCAGTGGACATTTTTTTTTATTTTTTTATTTGTAAACTGATTTTACATTGAAATTAAATGGATTAAAGGATCGATAATCAGAATAATGAAGATTGATAGAACCATTATGCTCAAGCCTGAAGGTCTTCTGGATCAGGAGGCCGTTGAGTTCTTAATTAAAGAAATTGCGATTTCAAAAGTTCCCTATGCCAGAATTGATTGTTCCTTGATTACAACATTCCTTGCTGAAGCTGTTTCAACATTTAAAAGAGAATTGGAGGATTTTCAGGGGGGCTTTGTTGAAATTGAATTTTACAATATCTCTCCCTCTTTCGCTCTGCAGTTCCAGCTTTACGACTTTATAGTAGAGAATGGAATTGTCATTGCATATACCGGAAAAAAAGAAGAAGAAATCCAGTCGGACGTTTCCAGAAGAGATGTTTTTTCAATTATTTGCCGGCACTGCAGTCAGCAGCTCAAGGTTCACTTAAAAGGACTGCATGTATGTCCAAATTGCGGAAGCAAGCTCCATGTTGACCGATTCGGACGAAGCAGATATTATGAACCTCTCACTCTCTTACACCCATAAATTTATTTTAACAGTTTTTTTAACGCTGCTTGTATACGGTTCCGGCTGGTTCTTGCGGTCTGAAAAATTTGATTCCTTTACATCTCTTACTGGATTCGGATGCGTACAGAATGTAATCTGTTTTTCAGAATTAAATGCGCATCTTATGCCTGCAAAGGCTCATGTTTTTTCAGAAGGAGGTTATGACGGACAGTTTTATTATTATACGGCAGCATCATTATATTCAGGGATGTCTGCAGCATTTGACGACAGGGCTTTAAGATTGTCAAGAATCGGATATCCGCTGCTTTCAGGCTGGGTTTTCCCGTTATTCGGGCCGGAAATACTAATCATCTGGATGACAATTCTTCCTCTGATTGTTCATCTTGCAGTGACGTCAGTTCTTTTAAGACGTGAAGAAGTTACTTTTGTGCCGGTTATTTTCTATGCTTTAAATCCATTTTCTTTTCTTTCTTTTTTGCTGAATGTTTCGGACGGTCTTGCTCTTTCATTTGCTGTTCTTGGAATTATATTCTGGAGGAAAGCGGCATTTTCGAAAACAGGCGGATTGGACTTCTCTCCAGGCAGAACATCTTTCTGGTCAGACCGGTTGTTAGTGCGAAATCTTATTTTAAGCTTTCTTTTTGCTTCGTTTTCTCTTTTGGTTAAAGAAACAATGATTGCCGTTCCTGCCGGAATGTTGGCGAAAGAAATCTATTTAAATCTTCTGAGGTTTTACAGAAGATGTCCCTGCCTGAATTTTTACGGCATGATTTTCTGGGCGGCTGTATGTTTTCCTCTGGCCCTGTGGTGGGGATTTCTCGGTTACGATTTTGCGAAAACAGCATCCCATGGAGTTTTTCCGTTTTCGGGAATATTTGTTTATTTTCAGACAAACGGCTATGGCGAAACAGCCAAAACCATTCTTTTGATTGTTTTTGTAGTTTCAGGGATTGTGTTTTTAAGAAATCTGATTTTGCAGATGACGGAAGGAGAGAGCGGAAGAATGGAATACTTTTTTATGGGACTTGCTGCTCTATTACTGGCTGCAATTGCAGACGGAAAGGAATACTGGAGCAATTTTGCAAATATTTCAAGACTTTTCACTCCGCTGGTTCTTCCTTATCTATTTATACGATTTACATTTCGACTGGATCAGGGAGCGCTGCCTCTTGTTTTTTTTCTGAACAGCGTCCTTGTATTGTATGTATTGAAAGAAAATATTTAGATCGAATAATTGATAAAATGCTAAATTTAGATTACTGAAGATTTTTCAAGCTTCAGCCGCAAGACATGTCATGGAGGGTTCAATTCCCTTTAATGTCAGGATGGATTTCCTGGCGAGCCTTTCGGTGAAAGGTCGGCGCTGCTTTCTAATGAATGCGGCGGATTTTTTGGGCTGTATTCCGGAAGAATTCGGCCTATAATATCATCAACGTTGATTCTGTTGTTTTCGTAGGCGGCAAGTTTTAATCCTTCAAGAAGCTCTGTCAGAGTTTCCAGGTTGATATTTCTGGACATAGCAATGTATATCTTTTCATGACGGGTAGGCTGGATCCCTTCTTCTTTTAACAAAAGCTCTTCAAATAACTTTTCGCCCGGGCGAAGTCCGATGTATTCGATTTTAATGTCCTGACCGGGCACAAGGCCGGAAAGCCGTATCATATCTTCTGCGAGATCTTTAATCTTCACCGGTTCTCCCATGTCCAGGATAAAGATTTCGCCTTCCTGACCCATTGCGCCTGCCTGGATGACAAGACCCGCCGCTTCCGGTATGGTCATGAAATATCGGATGATATCAGGATGCGTAACTGTAATGGGCCCGCCGTTTGCAATCTGTTTTTGAAAAAGGGGGATGACAGATCCGTTTGAACCCAGCACGTTCCCGAATCGGACGGTAATGTATTTTGTTTTTGTACTTCTTGCAAGATTCTGACAGTAGATTTCTGCAATCCGCTTGGTGGCGCCCATGATGTTAGTGGGGTTTACAGCCTTGTCGGTGGATATCATGACGAATTTTTCTACGCCTGCATCTCTTGATGCATTGGCAACATTGATGGTGCCAAAAATGTTATTGATGATAGCTTCGCCAGGATTGATTTCCATCATGGGAACATGTTTGTATGCAGCACAGTGAAAGACAACATGGATGTCGTAATCACGCAGGGTTTTTTTTACAGTATCGATTTCTCTTACATCGCCGATGACAGGGATGCAGCTGGTATTTTCGTCCTTGCGGAACTCTTTCATGATATGGTCAATTTCGTAAAGAGGCGTTTCCGCCTGATCAAAAAGGATAAGGGCAGAAGGATGATAATTTATAAGTTGTTTTGTGACTTCGCTTCCAATAGAACCGGCTGCGCCTGTCACGAGAATGTTTTTCCCTTCAAGCATTTTTTTGATGCCGTCAGTTTCAAGGCTCACGGCATCCCTTCCTAAAAGGTCTTCAAGCTTAAGATCCCTTACAGAAATCCTGCTGTCTTTTTTTGATAAAATTTCAGAAAGGCCTGGAAGCGTTTTGCAGAGAAGATGATTGTTTTCGCAGTATCTGTAGATTTCTCTTACCGTGGAACTTTTAATTTTTGCTCCAATAATGACTTCTTCAATATTTAGATTTGTTAAAATATTTTCCAGTTCTGAAATTTTGCCGAGGACGGGCACTCCCTGAATGGATGCTCCGATTTTTTTAGGATCATCGTCAAGAAACCCGACAGG
>JAOUOA010000662.1 GCA_029880625.1 Spirochaetia bacterium | reverse complement strand
GAGAACAAGACAATAATAATATCTACAGCAATTTCGAAAAATACCTCTCAAAAAACATATGATTGGATAAAAAATAATAGCCAATTGATAAATGTTGGAGTTACGCGAGCAAAAGAAAATCTAATTGTCGTAACTGACAAAAAGGCAATTGATATACTCTCAAAAAAAGATGATGACTTATATGCATTGATTGAATATGTTGAAAAAAATGGAACCACGAATATTTCTCAAAGCGTAGCCAATAAACTCACAATTGGACTTTCAAATGATTCAAAATATGAAAGCGAATTTTATACCACGATGAGCCATTATTGTTCAATAAAAGGCAGCAGATTCGAAAGAAATGTAAAAATAATCGATGTCTTTCCAGAAGAAAAAAACAATAACTTTGTAAATAAAAAAGAATTTGATGGAGTACTATATCAAGGGAGTGAACCCAAGATTGTGTTTGAATTAAATGGCAGAGAACATTATACAAAGAAGAATAGAATCAAGTCTGATGAAATAAAAATAGAGCTATTAAAAGCCAAGGGCGTTGGATTAATGTTTATCCCGAATCAATATGTAAAGCACTATGAGTTTATTCGGGAATTAATCAATAAATTCAATGGAGATGTTTTTGAAAAATCATTGTTTGATTCCTACGATTTTTCAAATTGATAATAGCCATGTACATAATACAGGAAACTAAAATCACAGTCAAAGGACTGGCCACTTTAAAGCTGAATTAGCAAATTACAGGAGATTCTACCCTCCCCATCCCACATATCCATGAAAATCATTCATATTTTCCCAGGGTTTTTCCAGTTAGAAATACACGGAAAAACACTAAAATACACATGAAAAGCTACTAATTTTAGCTTGTACCATGCCTCCTTATACCGCTCTTTCCCCCTGAAGCCTCTTTTGAAATTTTTTTAAAAAAAATTAAATTTTTAAAAATTTTTTTTACCGATAAAACTTTTTCTGCTAATATCAAAAAAACATGGCAAAAAGGAGTAATTTTATGAACCAGAAAAACATTGAAGGTATAGCAATTGGTGAACGGCTTCTGCGATATTCTGAAGCTGCAGAGATCTTAAACATTTCGCCATTTACTCTACGGCATCACGTTTCAAAGCGCAAGGTGCCGTATGTTAAAATCGGGAATGCAACTCGATTTATCCGTTCCCAGTTAGAACAATTCATACTGGAAAGAAGCGTAAGTCCAAAGGAGTAACATCATGATAGATCAAATCAATCTTAAAGCCCTGCATGATTTTTTAAACAGTCAGGGCAAGAATATCCGTTTTGGATCAATTTCACTGACCTTCATTTTTCATGAAGGTCGAATTACAAGACAGGAGAAAACTGTTTCGATTAAAGAACAGATGGAGGAATCTGATGCAGATACTAAGAGAAAGTGAAGGTCCAAACGTTATGAAGCCTACAAGCCAGACAATCACATGTGTACCTGTCCGGTTGATCCGTTCTGTATTGCGGCACAAAGCAGATTTTCAACCTTCACTCTTTGAACATTATGAAGATTCAGACGGTTATTATGATACCAGACATTTACCACCTGAACAAATAAATCAATTCAAGAATACGTTCACGGGGCATGAAATAGAATTGCTGTCTGCAATCCTGTTTCGTGCTGGATTTGAAAAATCAGGGAAGCAGTATCAATGGAACAGGCATGCAGAATTTCAGTCCGTATATGAACTGTGCAAGATTGCATCCGGTTCAAAAGCAAGATCAGATAAGGATATAACGCCATACATCAAAGCCCTGAAAATATTGGATGTGCATCACTGGTTTTTGTACAAAGAGAACGAGAAAGTATTTTTAGAAAAGTCAAGACCGATCAACATCACCGATAAAAACGACGGTATCATAATTGAAATTGCTGAAAACATTGTCAGGAATCCTGATTATTTTAAATACATTGCCATCAGTCCTTCAAGCCTTTTCAAGGCCGGGGGTATCAAACGAGTATCCTCAGCTCATATCAAGTTGTATATGTATCTGGCTAT
>JAOUOA010000660.1 GCA_029880625.1 Spirochaetia bacterium | reverse complement strand
AGAGTCCAGGCATTGACAAGATTTCCATTATGAGCAAGGGCAAATCCTCCAAGGTTGGATTCAACTCGGATGGGCTGAGCATTTCTGAGGAAACTTGCACCGGTTGTTGAATAACGATTATGACCGATAGCGGCAGATCCAGACAGCTCATCGAGCTTTTCTTTACTGAAAACATTGGCAACCTGACCCATTCCTGCATATCGATAGAGGAATCCGCCGTCAGTGGTAACAATTCCTGCACTTTCCTGACCCCGGTGTTGGAGTGAATAAAGCCCGAGATAGGTAAAATTGGCCGCTTCTTCACAGCCGTAAATCCCATAAATACCGCACTCTTCCCTGGGAATGAGATGAGCATCGTCATGATTCATTTTTTTCATGGTTGGAAATAATATAATAATTTTTCAGGGATTTATAATGCAACCCTGAAATATAAAAAAATTTATAGCCGTCCAATAAGCAATTCTAAATATTTTCTAAAGAAAATGAAATCCAGGAAAACCATAAAAAGCAGCCGTGAATCCACGGACAAATTCTTAAGAGAACTATCACTCTTTCACGATATTCCTGCAAACAGTAAAGCATTTAAAAAATTTTTAACCCGTACAGAGCTTCTTTTTTTTAAGAAATCAGAGGTAATTTACAAACCCGGCTACAGACCCCATGATTTTTTTCTTGTCAGAGACGGAGAAGTCCGAATCCATCAGGCCACAGGCACTCAATCCAGGATTATCTCCATTAACACCTCTGGTGGAGTGTTTGGTGAAGCAAGTTTTTTTTCTCACGAAGCTCATGCAACTACGGCTGCAGCCAGTCTGGATTCAAGGGTTTATAAAATTAACGGTCAGGCATTTCTGGAGCTTCTGGCGGAAGAATCTTCCGTTGGCGAAGCATTTACCTTTATGCTTTCCAAACGCCTTCGTCACAGGATGGTCCTTTTTACAGATCTTCCGTCGATGGTCTTTTCTCTGATTTATGCAGAACATCCCATTACAGGCAATGAAATTTCAGAACTCCTTGCTGAAAGTTTACTGCCGGACAATCAGAATTCTGTTGTACTGATCAGCTTTTCAAAAGTAAAAAGAAATCCCTCTGTTGAACTGCATGAAATTATAAATAAAATCGATAACGGAGACATGGAAGTAATTAAAAAGAAATACGCGAAAAAAAAATTCCTGAGAATTCACGCATCACTGGATGAACTCAAAGGAAGCAAAAGCATTCATGCTGTTTCTTCATTTTTGGGCCTCTTGAAATACCATTTTACATACATCCTTGTCGATGGAAGCGAAAACCCTGAAACTCCTGTAATTTCAAGATTTATTTCACAAAGCGATAATTTAATTTTATTGCGCCCCCCTGTTTCTGAAACACAGAACAACCGATGGAAAAGAACTGCTAAAAAATGCAAGGTAGGCATTAAAGACTTTACAAACCGGCTGATTACCGTATCCCATGAAATCATCCCGGGCGAAAGGCCCTCCGTATCTCTTCAGCAGGGAAGGATGGACAGAGATTTTCTTTCCTGCGGAGAAACCATTCTTAATATCAATCACTTTCGCATCATCACCGGCCCCGGAGATCTTCTTGAAGAGAGGGAAAGCATAATGCTGAAAGGGATCGGAAGACTTGCCAGGCATCTTTCCAATAATTCCAGAGCCCTGTGCCTCGGCGGCGGAGGTTCCAGGTCTTTTTCCCAGGCAGGCGTTATAGAAATTTTTGAAAAAGAAAATCTGGATTTTGACGCCGTTTCAGGATCATCGATGGGAGCAATCATCGGCGCAGGTTATGCCATGGGTCTCAATGCAAGAGAAATCCGGTATTTCATCAAGCAGTATCTGCCCGATTCATCTGTAATTCTTGAAAAAAATCTGCCTTTCGTAAGCTTTTTCCGGGGAAGAAAATTAACCGATCTTCTGGAAAAGATCTATCGCGATATGACTTTTGAGGAACTGGAAATTCCTCTGTACTGTATTGGCTCAGATTTAAATACGGGAAGAAAAATCGTATTTGAACGAGGC
>JAOUOA010000661.1 GCA_029880625.1 Spirochaetia bacterium | reverse complement strand
ACCAGGAAACATCCTGAGGGGTTTTCTCTGATATCTCAGAAGGACGGATCTGTAATTACATTTCTTCATGCAGATACAATGCTTCTCGGAAGAAACCATCAGGGGAAAGAGTATTTTGCAGCGATCCCTCAGATCAGCCGCTCCCATGCAAAGATTGAATTTTACGATAACCATTACAGAATCACAGATATGAATTCTTCGAACGGTACATTCCTGGGTGTTGAAAAAATCAACTGTAAGATGCATCCGGCGCAGAGCTTAAAAGACGGCGAGATCCTATTTCTCGGTAGAGAAGCATTTCTTATACAAATAAATACCAGGCAGAAATACGATTCTCAAAAGGATGCAGGCGTTTTTGTAAAGATCCGCAATGCGAATCCTGAAAATCTTATCGGCAATGCTCCGGCCGCAGATGCAGATCATGCTTCCGAACGCAAAAAGCCCTATATTCCGGCTCAGGAATTTGTCTGCAAGAACTGCTATAATTACAAATCAGAAATAAAAGAATTTACGTGTCCGCTCTGCAATACGTACAATTCGTGAGAGGATTTATGGCTCAGGAAAATGAAGATGCTGGAATCACCAGAAAATATACGAACTCTCCGGATACCTCAGATCAGGCGACGCAGCAGTATGATACCGGTATGGCTTCGCCCGGCAGAACCGACGCCCATCTTGTGCACGGCCTTTCCGAAGGAGATACCGTTGCACTGAAAGGCAATTCCTATACTATAGAACGCCTTCTCTCCATGACGGGCGCAGAAGCAATTGTCTACATTGTCCGGAATGAAAAAAATGAGCCTTTTGTGCTCAAACTGTATTATCCTTTTCAGATTCCGGGCGATGAGCCGAATGCAGAAGCTCTGGAACGCATAAAAAAACTGCAGGATCCCAATATTTTAAGGCTGTATGATTACGGAACCGGGAAAAGCAAATTCAGGGATAAATTCTGTTATGAGGTGATTGAATTTGCGCGGGGCGGCGATCTCTTAAATTTTACGGACCGTAAATTCAAGAAAAAATACACGCCTGAATTTATAGAAAAGAATGTCATCCCTGAGATTCTTGCGGGAATCCGGACTCTTCATCAAAATAAAATTTATCACGGAGATTTAAAGCCGCACAATGTTTTTTTTCTCGATGAAGACCAGAATGACATTGTTATCGGAGATTACGGCTCCTCCAAAACGTTTGAACAGGCTTCCGGAAAAAGTCTGGCGTATACGGTAATGTCAAAAGGAACCAATTTTTACATTTCTCCCGAACAGGCGCGGGGCATCATTTCTGAGAAAAATGACTTTTATTCTTTCGGAATGATTCTTCTGCATCTTCTCTATCCGGAGCTTGTCAATCAATCCACTCTTCGCAAAATTGTGGAGCGGCAGTTTTCCAAAAAACCAATCATTGATTACAGCAAAAAATTCGGCAGATTGAACGACCTCATTGCAGGACTTACGCTTCAGGACCTGGATGCGCGCTGGGGCGAAGCAGAAGTGGAGCGCTGGATGCAGGGAGAAAGCATGCCGGTCCGCTATTCCGGCGAAATTGTAGTGGAATCAAAAGCTGTTATCAAGCTGGGAAAAACAACCGTTCATACGGCTGATGATTTAATTCAGTACCTGAAAGCCAGTCCGGAATGGCATGATATGCTGATCAAGGATCCCTCCGGAAAACAGCTTCTTTATAACTGGATAGCCGAAACGTATGATCTGGAAAGAAAAAATACTTTCAAAAAGATGGTTCAAAATTATGAAAACATCAAGGACGGCGATGCTGTTTTTTTTGTGAGAGAATCCATCATACGGTTTTTGCAGCCGCGGCGTCCGATATTCATGCAGGGAACTGAGTTTGATTTTTTTGAATCGACGGATCCCGTACAGCTTCTGAACGAATACCTTTCGGCCCTGGACGATTTATGGAAAAGCAGCAGAAGCATTTCTACCGTAAAAAATTATATATTTCTTCTGGAATTTTCTCTTCGCAAGCTGGAAGGCTTTCTCGCCGGAGGGGCAAAAGCC
>JAOUOA010000659.1 GCA_029880625.1 Spirochaetia bacterium | reverse complement strand
CCCATATCTTCATATTTTTTGTAGAGTTCCAGTTTTGTTGAAACATTTAATTTTTTGTAAATATTTTTTGTATGCCATCTAAGCGTATCTTCTGAAATTCCCATTCGTTCCGCTGCTTTTTTCTTTGTAAGACCGCGCACAAGAAGTTCCAGAGTCTGCTTTTCTCTCTCCGTCAGAGTCGGATGATCGGTTTCTGGTTCTTTGGAAAAACTTTTCAGAACATGAAGAGCAATGGTTGATGTGATTATAGCGCCTCCGTTCATAATAATCCGAAGCACATTCTGGAGATCATCCAGCTCAGATTTCAGTACATAGCCGATGGCCCCATTTTTCAATGCCTGGAAAATGATTTCTTCTGAGGACATATTGGAAAGAATCACTTTATTGATATGGGGATGTTTTTTTGTAATATGTGCTGTTAATTCAACACCATCCATATGCTTCAGCATAACATCGATGAATACGAGATCGAGATCGGAAGCATTTTCATCGTGCAGAAATTCTTCAGCGGAATTCCAGGATTGGAAACTTTTTACAGTTTCCTCATTTTCCAGCTTCTGCTGAATGAAATCACGGTATTTCTTTTCATTTTCAACCAGTCCAATGCGCCATTGTTTCATAATTGATATCCAGAAGAAATCATACAGGTATTCAGCAAAAAGTCAACCCGCCCGTTCGGGTGGTTTTTGCGGGAGAAAAATTCCGATCGAATATATGCCGTTTTTTATATTCCAGTCCACACTGCCGCCGATTGATGTAATTCTTTTCAAAATATTGGAAGTTCCTAAACCACTTCTTTCAGCTTCCACACCATAGTCGGTTTTTGATTCCATAAGAATTTTAACAGGCAGGCTTTCATTTTGATTCCAGAATAATTTCCACTGTGAAGAATGCTTGCCGTATTTCAGATCATTTGTAATAATCTCATCCATTGCTTTTTGAATTTCATTCAGGAAGGCATCCTTATAATTTTCTTTTATCAAGGTTCTGATTTCGTCATCATGAAAAGAACTGAAAATCAGCTCTCTGTCAGCCTTTGAATACCGGCGCAGAAGCATCAGATGAAATGTATTTACAAAATCTTCTGAAAGTTTATCCAGATCTCCCATACCATTCAAATTGTCATGCAGACTGTTTATGATTTCATTCACTTCCTTTTCTATGTCATTCGACTGCTGTTTGGATAAACTACCTTCTTTTTTGCATTTGCGTAAATAAAAAAGCATATCGGTCAGCTTTGCACCCATTTGATCGTGGATATCTGCATAAATTCTTTTTCGTTCTTTAAATCGCTCTTTTTCTTTTTCAAGAATCAAACTGCTCTCTTTCAATATCAGGATTTTACGTATCCGCTCAAATCTTCTGATCAGTATGATAAGAAGGAATACGGGAAATATAACGGCAGCATGAATTGTCATGCCAATTTTCTGATTGAAAAAATGAACTCGGAACACATCCATAAATATAAAAAAAGCAACTACGATTACCATAAGAAAAATATTGCCCCAATCTGTTCTGAATAATATTTTAAGAATGCCTCCCGTCACAGCTGTAAAAGTCTGGATGCCGCTCTGATGCAAATTTTGCAGTTCGCTTTTAAAATTTTTCACAAAAGATATTGAGAAGTGAATAAAAGGAATAATTTCACTTGCTGAAAATATTAAACCAACCGAAATAAAATGCCTTAGAGGAATCCATGGCGTAATGACTGAAATCAATACGCAGAATGATAGAAAAAATTGTATGGGAATAGTGATTTTTCCATTGATGATAATATCAATAAATAAGGACAGTATCCCCGCACTTATATACAGCGTAGCGGCAAATAAAATATGTTTCCAGGCAGAATTTCTGAATATGGCATCTACATGCGGAACTGATGTATAAATATGAATGGAAAATAAAAATGCAAACAATGAAAAATATAAGAGTTCCTTCAGGGAAGGATTCAATACAAAAAGAACAATGGAAATGATTCCTGAAATTATAAAACATACAATGACAGCATACCTGGACAAT
>JAOUOA010000095.1 GCA_029880625.1 Spirochaetia bacterium | reverse complement strand
AAAGCTGCAAATGAATTGTATTGTTTTCAGTTTGAGCATATAAATTCCTTATTCATCATGGATGCGTTATTTGTCAAAGTTGATAATTCCCTCTGCAGACGTCTACAATATATTTAAGATGATTTTCAGATACCATCTTAAAGACGCTTCAAATAAATAATTCAGTTATCATAAACGGTGATCAGTTCCTGGGACAGGAACATATCGCCAGGAGAAATCACGGGTTCATTGTAAGGAATATTTTTGCCGTAACGAAGATTAAGCTGGTATTTCATTTCAGGACTGGAAAGATCAAAATCTTTGATTTTCTTTAGATTCCCGATTTCAATATTCAGCACGCGTTTGTAAATTTTCCAGACCAGTTCCGAACAGTACATTTTCTCATCTGTCCAGCTGAATGCTCCGTCGTAGTTTTTCCCTTTAAATGCGAAACCCGTTTGTTTCATTTGAGAAATCACCTGGTCTGTAAGAATTTGATCTCTGTTCTTCAGCCGTTTGACGACGTAGTGCCGTTCGTTATGCATGCCGGTCCAGTTTTTTAAACTGTAAAGGCCGACCGGCTGGACTGCTTCAAGCACAAAGGGTTTTTTGTTTATAAAAAATATGATTCCGACATGAGAGTATTTTGATTTTGTGGCAAGCAGGATGGCCCGGCTCTGACGCGATCGGGAAATGTTAAATATAATATCGCCGTCTTTTACCAGTGTTTCAATTTCTTCTGCATATTGCGCTCCGGAAAGGAAGACCGATAGTATGAGAAATTGTATGATTTTCATGGTGGAAGCACTTGGTATTCATTAATAAAAAATATAATCATAAAGATGCTTTTGAACAGGTCAATTCAATTTTGAAGCTTAATTGTGATTGCCAGAATCAAAGCCCTTTGAATTTGATTTATTTACTATGGAAGATTCGATTTATGAATCAGGGATGGCCTACCACTTTCTGATCAAATTGTTCCCGTTTGCAGAGTATATTGCCGATTTTCCTGTTCTTATTTCTGCGGCAATCCTGCTGATTTCTTTTGTTTTTGCAGGTATTACATCATTTATCCTTTCACGCGTTCTGGTCCGCTATACAAAAAAAACAAAGGTGCAGTGGGACGATCAGATTGTCAGGGCTTTGCGAAGGCCGATTTTCTGGACTATGATTTTTCTGGGGCTTCTGCTGGCAGTCTATCCATTTAAATTTTCAAAATCAACCGTCGATATTTTTCAATCGGCTGCGGTTACGCTTCTGGCCGTTCTCTGGACGGGTTTTGCTCTCCGCTTTATCCGGATTGTTTTTCGTGCTATGAGCCGGACCGCCCGCGAGCATTCTTTAATCCGTCCGCAGACGCGTCCGTTGTTTGAAAATATTGCTTTTATAATCGTTCTGATTATCGCAGTTTATGTAATTTTCCGTTCCTGGAATATTGACATGACCGCCTGGCTTGCCTCGGCGGGAGTTCTGGGAATTGCCATCGGCTTTGCTGCAAAAGACACTCTTGCCAATCTTTTCTCCGGCGTTTTTATTCTTGCCGATGCTCCCTATAAAATCGGCGATTATATTGTTCTTGATTCCGGCGAACGAGGAAAGGTAACGCATATCGGCATTCGAAGTACGCGGATGCTGACAAGGGAAGATGTTGAAATCACAATTCCCAATGCCATCATGGGCAATACCCGTATCATTAATGAATCCGGCGGCCCTTATGAGAAATACCGTCTTCGCGTTAAAGTCGGAGTTGCCTACGGTTCTGATATCGATCAGGTCAGGGATATTCTTATGGAAATTTCTGATGAAGAGCCTGAAGTATGCAGTCTGCCGGAACCACGCGTACGTTTTCGCGCCTTTGGAGGTTCGAGTCTGGATCTGGAGCTTCTCTGCTGGGTGGAGACTCCTGAGGTGAGGGGCCGAGTTCTGGATATCATCAATACAAGAATTTATAAACGCTTTAATGAAGAAAAAATTGAAATTCCTTACAGCAAGCACGATCTCTATATAAAAGAGATGCCTGGAAAATGATCTAAAGCTTTAACAATATATCAGGATTTTATTGATTGAGTTTTTTCCGGACCTTTCTTTAAAGTCTTGTTTGAATTTTAGAAATATTTAAAATGAATCTTTTATGTATTTTCTGCATAATAATTTACATAAACTGCGATTTATGATAGATTTTGAATGTCATAAAGAATCAAGACAAAAACATACCTGAAAAAATTGCTTGTAATTAAAAGCGACTGCAGGAATAATCTAACAGACAAATGTTTTTCGATAAATATTATTATTAATAAAAAATTGTTTTAAAATCCTGTATTATGGAATTCAAAATGAAGCTGATCAGACCGAAACTTGGAGTAGGAAGTAAAACAATGGGCGCTTTTACCCTTGTTTTCTGGATACCTCTTCTGCTTTTAATTGTGATGCTGTATCTTCTTTTCCACAATCTCCTGGATTCAGAAACTGCAAATACATCGAGAGTATATATTCAGTCAATTGAAGATGTATTTAATGAAAACCCCAAATTATTAAAAGGCATTCTTGCCGGTATGGTAAAAAATGAAAAAGTGCAGGAAGATTTTAATGAAAAAAATCGGGTACCAATCCAGAATTTACTGATAAAACTTTCTAAAATCAATCCCTATTCCGCAATCGCAATTGCTGTAGATGAGAATCTAAAAATTATCACAAATAAATCAGGTAAAGGTCAGGGAAAAGTTCTGGATATTGGAAAGGGTCTTTCTGACGTTATGATGACAGGCAAACCTCTTTACACAACGGAACTAGTCTCCGGCGAGTTCCTCATTGAACAGGATGTAGATCCGGGCCGAATTCCTCCCGATAAAACGGGATTGGTCCAGTTTGTTATCCATCCGGTTTCTTATAAAGACAGAGTTGAAGGCGCGGTTATTCTTGGGATTCTCATATCGGGAGATCCGGAAATTGCGAACAGGGTTTATAAACGTCTGGGTGTTGAAATGGCTCTTTTTGCAGGTTCGCATATAGAATCGTTCAGTCTTCACAGTTCGCCTACCATTCCAAGAAATTTATGGGCTCTTGGCGAACAAATACCGGGCGAAATTAAAAACGAAGTTACTTTTGGAAGAAGTTTTTTCGGTAATATTGAAAGTTCTTCAGGAATGGAATTTTATGCAGCATTCAAGCCTGTCAAAGACAGCCGTGATCGAATTGTAGGCGCTATTGGTTTAAGTCTTACCGGGCTCAAGCATAAAGATAACGTAATAAATAATCTGCTGATAGGATCCGGGGTCAGCGCTGTAATCGGCTTATTCATTGCAATGGGACTTGCGTATTTAACACATAAAGATATCATACGTCCCATTTTGCTTATACAGAAAGCGATGGATTCGTTTGGCGAAGGGGAAAAAAATGCAAGAGTGGCTCTGGAAACAGGAGATGAATTTGAAAAGCTTGCAGAAGGCTTCAATTCTATGGCTGACGGAATTTCTCGTCGGGAAGCGCGGCTACAGAAGCATTATGAAGTAACAAAACTTCTGATGTCCACTTTAAATTTTGACGACCTTATCAGCAAAATACTGAAAGTTGTTTTGGAAGTTACAGAATCAAATATGGGAATTGTATACCTTGTCGATGAAAAAAAAGAGAATCTGATCCCAAGAGCTCAGATCGGAACTCAAAAGGATGTGTCCGAGCTGGATATAAAAGAAGGGTATCCCGGCATCGCTTACGAACAAAAAAAATATATCCTGATTAATCTGGACGAAAATTATTCCAGTGAAAAAATAGAACTGGGCGCGTTCAAAGCTATCCCACGACAGATGGCTTTTATTCCTGTTATATACAGTGATGAAGTGATGGGCGTTCTTGTACTGGGACGCCTCAAGGAATACAGCGCAGAAGATACAATGCTGTTTGAGTATCTTGCCGGACAGGTTTCCATTGCTCTTGATAATGCAATTTTACATAAAAAAGTTCAGGAGCTTTCCATAACGGATAATTTGACGAATTTAAACAACAGGCATTATCTTAATAAAAGACTTGATGAAATCTGGAACTTTTGCGTTCGCCATAAGCAAGACATGTCCATCATACTGGCAGATTTAGACAACTTTAAGAAAATTAATGATACATATGGACATGATAAAGGCGATGAAGTATTAAAAGCAGTCGCCGGTGTTTTTAAAACATCTGCAAGGATTGAAGATGTTGTGGCGCGATACGGCGGAGAAGAATTTGTCGTTGTTCTTTCAAACACAGATGAATCTCATGCCTCAGAATTTGCGAGAAGAATTCTTGAAAGCGTCAGGGAATTAAAATTTGCATGGAATGATTACAAAAAGATTACACTCAGCATAGGAATTGCATCTTATCCGAACAATTCCATGAAAGAAGCTTCTGAACTTGTCAGAGCTGCCGATATGGCAATGTATGCTTCCAAGACAGGAGGCAAGGACAGATTCAGTGTTTATAAAGATGAAAATAATCAGAAATTATAGAATGAGTAACATCCGCAATGAATCATTCTTAAATCCAAAAAATTTTCGCACGAAGCGGATGGTTTATTTTTTCCATAAAGGTTTTGTATTTTAATATACATTTCTGAGGCTCCTTTTTCTTCTCTTTCTTAAATTGCTGAATCCAATTCTTCGTCTGGTAATACCATCAGTTCTGCTTTAATATTTGTCTGCTTGAATTGTATTCGCTATTGAGTAATGAAATCGATAGGTAGTTCTAATTCAGGCCATTGTACATTTTTACTTCATCTTAAAAGTATGTGAATACGCTTATTTTATAAGATGAAAAATAATTATTTATCAGTGATTTTAAACGTAATCTAAATGCTGAATTTTCTAATGAGGCGTAAAGGGTTATATCTCAATGGAAATGGAGGAGAAATTAATGCCTGGGAGTTACCTGTATGTCAGTGGATTCTTCATGAGGAATTCCTAAGGTGAAGCAATAAATTTCACTCTGCTTTGCATAGCATATTTTTTGTATAAATTTGTTTTATGTTATATTAAAAAATATCTTGACAATACTTTGATAAACTATATCGTAATAAAACGCAGCCCTTGAGGGAATAATGCTTTTGTATTATAATCAAATTTGTGATTTTTTAGAAAAAATATAACCGGGAGATTTCAGTTTGATGAATTCGTCAGCATTTTCAGTTAAAAATATCAACGAACTAAGTGATTATCTTGATCAATTCAGAGAAAAATTCACTCCAACACTTGCAATTGTTTTTATTTCCCCTGATCAGAAAATAGAGGAAGTCGCTTCGGTTTTTAATCAGCATAATATCGATATTTTTGGTGCAACCTCGGCCGGTGAATTATTTGCAGACGGTAAAGATGCCTTTCTTGTCATGGATTCAATTTCCGGACTTTTACTGGATATTCATAAGGATGATTATCGTATAAAATTGCTTGAGGCTCATGACAATAATTACAGCAAACCTTCATGCGAAATCGCAAAATGGGCAGATCAACTTTATAAATTACCTGCTTTTATCGTTGCATCCGGCGGTTTAACTGCCAATGGAGATGATATTGTTAATGGGTTAAAAACAGGAAATTCCAAAGAACCTCCAATTTTTGGAGGATTTGCCGGTGCGCATGACATGAATGGAACAACAGTTTTTACAAACAAATCATCAACCGGTCAGGGAATTGTTGCTCTTGTTCTGAATAATGAAAATATAGAAATAACAGGTATTGCTTCCAGCGGCTGGATGGAAATCGGCGCTGAGAAGGTTGTTACATCTTCAACAGGAAATGTAGTTCATACACTGGACAATAAACAAGCCCTTGAAATATACAGAGAATACATCAGTGAGAATTATGCCAGAGAAGGAAAAGATACTCTCATGGCAACTGAATATCCACTTCAGCTGCAGCGCGAAGATGGTTCTAGCGTATTAAGGGCTGCTATGGTTGTGGATAAAGAATCTGGAAGCATAATTTATGCTGGAGCTGTGCCTCAGGGATCTCATGTTAAATTCTCTGCGCCCCCCGGTTTAGAAATCATTGACCACACCGTAAATGAAATCAAGGATTTTCATAAAAAGAATCCACGTTCGAATGCTCTGCTGCTTTTTTCCTGCAGGGGAAGGCATGATGCAGTCGGCCCGATGCTTATTAATGAAGTAAGACCCATGCAGGAATTATGGAATGTTCCACTTGCCGGGTTTCTTACATTTGGAGAGATTGGACCCAAAATCGAATATGGTTGTGATTTTCATAACAATACATGCGTGCTGGTTAGTATTTCATCTAAAAACTAATGAAAAATTACTTTCAGGAAATCCGACAGGGTCTTTCGGAAGAAAATCATAAAGAAATACTCGGAAAAATTCAGGAAATTGAAAAGGAGTTTGATTATCTGGAATTTCGCCTGAACAGACTGACTCAGGACAAAAATGTACTGAATAATCTTCTGAGAAAAACTACCAGCGATCTTAATGCTCAGCTTGAGATATCGAGGGAGCTTACAAAGCAAATACTGGAACAAAATGAGCGTTTCCAAACGCTGATTGACTACAGCAGCGATTTAATCCTTGTTCTTGATCAAAACTTAAGGCCAAGTTATGTAAGCGAAAATGTTACAAAGTTATTCGGCTATACTGTTGAAGAATATAAAAATTTACATGTGGAAGAATTAGTTCATTCGGATGATTTGAGCGATCTGCAGGAGTTCTTCCGGGAGATATTGAATAAACCCGCTGAAAAAATAAATTTTGAAAATCGACATAAACACAAAAATGGATCTTTTCGTTATGTTTCTTCATCTGCAATAAATTACCTGGAAAATCCCATCATAAATGGGATTTTACTGAACCTGCGTGATATAACGGAGAAAAAGAAAACAGAAATTGAACTCGCAGAAAATAAAGAAAGATTTCAGGTTATTGTAGAGAGTATTCCAGATGGGGTTGCTGTTCACAGAGACGATAAAATTATTTTCATTAATAGATCTGGAGCAAATTTATTCAGAGCAAAAGGTCCAGATCAGATAATTGGTAAGTCTGTAGGCTCTTTAGTCCATCCAAATTATAGGTCGCTTGTTCAAAAGCGTCTTCAGGAAGCGGCTTCGTATAAAGGATATATTTTGCCGTCTTCCGAGCAAAAATATGTCGGTTTGGATGGTTCCGTAATTGATGTCGAAGCTAGCACCACAGTTGTGATGTATGAAAGAAATATTGCTTATTTGACTATTGCCCGTGATATTACCGAGCGCAAACGAATGGAACGATTGCGGGAAGATACGGAAAGGATCATTAAACATGATCTAAAAAATCCATTGAACGGCATTATCGGTTTTTCCAGGTTGCTGATGCAGTTAGAAGAAAAATCAAACTCGGAGGTAGCAGAATTTAGCAATATCATTTATAACAGTGCATATAAAATGCTGCATCTGTTAGACCATTCTCTGGATATTTTTAAAATGGAAGAAGAGACTTTTCAACCAAGATATCAAAATATAAATTTTATTAAAATGCTTGAAGAACTGAAAGGAGAATGCACAAGTCTGCTTGAAATAAAAAAGCTTGTTTTGAAATCTTATATGGATAACGCTCATCTTCATAAAGAAGATGAATATATAATTTCTGGAGAAGAGCTGCATCTTAAATCTTTATTTGCCAACCTCTTAAAAAATGCAATTGAAGCTTCACCTGAAGAGCGAACTGTAACGATAAGAATCAATACTGCAAATAAAGAATTTCATGAAATTGAAATCCATAATTGGGGAGTGATCCCGGAATCCATTCGAACAACTTTTTTTGATCGATACTCTACTATGGGAAAAATCGGAGGCACAGGGCTCGGTACATACAGCGCAAACTTAATTGCAAAAACTCATGGGGGAAAAATCATATTTACTACTTCAGAGAGTGATGGGACCTGTCTGAAAGTGCTGCTTCCCAAATTAATACCTTCTGAATCAAATTAAAACAGCTTTAGATTCCGGCACTGTTTATATCTTCAGGCGAGGGTAATTTTTCTCACTTCGCAAGAAGCGTCATGGCTAAAGGATGCAGAAGCGAAATCATGGTTGCGCATGCAATCATGACACCAAGTAGCCATTTTGTCTGAACAGAAATGGCATGATGGATACCTGCAATTTCTTTCTGGACATCTGTAAATCTTTCATGGACTGCCATAAATTTCTCATCGTTATGGGCCTGCTGCTGGGTCATGCGCTCCAGAATTTCTGATCGGAAAGAGGAAATTTTGATTTCCATATCTGCATGCAATAGGGTAAATCTTTCATTGACTTCATGGAATTTCTGTTCT
>JAOUOA010000094.1 GCA_029880625.1 Spirochaetia bacterium | reverse complement strand
TGCAAACCAGAGTAGAGAATGCAGATGAGCTGCCCAGGCTGGTAATCCAAGCCATAGATCCAGCCAAATTGCTGCACTCCCCAAAGGCCTGAAAAAATTTAGTTTAAAACTCTTCAGTGTCCACCACGGGTAATAGATGCCTGAATCCATCATGGATTGCATTCTGTCTGAGGATCCCAGAGCAATAGAATAAAGATCAAAAGGACCCTCGCTATCAAGACGCCTTTCTCCCGCTGCAGCATCAGAACTTGCCAATAAAAACAAATGATCATCAAGGGCATAGGGCACAAAAAGCATAGGAACCAGCAATAGCCCTGTAAAAATGACAATATAAAAACGGGAATGAGGAGAATCCCAAATTGGTATCAGTTTTTTTAGTATATGCATAATAAATTTTATGGAATAAAAAAGCTCTTTAATCTGGAAGTGAGTTCTGTAATTTCCTTTCTTAACCGGATTTAGAAAGATACAAACCGATCGGTATTAAAATATTGTAATAAATTTGCCCTAATAAATATGTATCTGAAATATTATCAAGTAAAAATTATCGTGAAATATTAAATGTATTTTAATAAATAATGATGGCTTGAGTATAGCACAGCCTCCAGATCTGATTGATTTGTATCATTTTATATATTGATTTTTCTTCTCAATTAATAATAGAATTTAAGGGCGATGAGGTCGCTTTTCAGAAAAGAAAGTATCCGGCCCGAATTCAGCTGACGGGAAACAGAAAGCCATTAAAAAGGAAGATATGCTGGGTAATTTTATTTTAAATCTCTCAATCTGCGCCAGGAGTGAGAACTTTGCTTTATTTGTCCACGCACAGATTTTCCGGACGCTTTACAATACTCCAGGCATGAAGCAGCATAACTGGAATTTTACTTTTCGTGAGGTTTGTTATCGAATATGCATTTCTAAAAGAATAACATATTCAAAGTATCCAGATATGGGATAATTTATACACTGTTTCTCTGATTTTTTTTGCAGATGCAAAGGACCGTCCATGCAGAAAAATTTGAAAGATTTATTCTGAATGAGGGGTGTTATTGCACTTTTTTGAACTTGAGAAAAAAGAATGAAATCGTTTTGGATAAAATTAGAAATACGGCTTCTGTCTCCGGGAATTATTTCCGTTGCAGTTTTGATTCTCGAAATTATATTTTGGAAAATTATTCCAGAATCCATCCGTATATTTTTTTCCGGCGGCGAAACTGGTGGAATTATCATTGTGCCGTTTGTGCTTCTTACTGGAGCAGTAGCTTCTCTTTTATTTGATTAGTTTTTAATAGATTTGGTATTCTAATGATTAGAATACCTGGTATTATTTTTAAATATTGGCGCTATTTTTATCATTCAGATTTACAGATAAAAATGATCAGAATATTTATGAAAAACCGTGAAATTCCTATTATGTGAGGTAAGAATTCTGTTAGATGAGTATGACGAAGATCTTTAATCAATCTGTATAAAGATTTGGAGGAATTGATTTTCTGTAATTTGATTTTATTATTTTAAAACTAAATAAATGAATGCTTCAAACATTATTCTTATCATTCATTAAAAACTCCTGGATCGGATTTACAGATAAAATCATATCAGAAGGATCGGTTGTTTCATTTTTTCGTTCGGCTCTTCGGTTCAGTTTTTCCTGACGTTTTTCTTTTTTCTTGATCTCTCTTTGTCTTTTTTCAAAACTCTGTCTTCCTGCTCTAGCCATCCAGGGCCTCCGTTTGATTGATCAAAGACAGTTCAAAATAGAACTGAAAAGGTTATCTTGTGTAGAAATAAAAAAGGGGTTTTTCAACCCCTTAAGTAAAGAAAATTTGATTTACCTGCGGTTGTTGGAAGGTCTTCTTCCGCCGCCCGATCCGGCAGGTTTATCTTCGGCCTGGTTAACCTTAATGGTTCTTCCATCAAGTTCAGATCCGTCCATTTCTGATATTGCAGTAATTCCAGAAGATTTTTCTGAAAAAGTAATAAAGCCGAATCCGCGTGAACGTCCAGTATCTCTATCTGTTATGATGCGAGCTTCTTCGATATCGCCATAAGCTGAAAAAGCATTTTGAAAGCTTTGTTCGGATGTATCCCAGCTCAGACCACCGACGAATAGTTTAATTGACATAGTTGTTTCCTGTTTTCGTAATTAATTAAAATCTTGATTTTGATTGGTTACGAGGTTTATTTTAAGTCCATACGGGTAAGGCTATTAGAAGCAGAACGAGTAAAAAACCAATTAAGTCATTATATACAAAGCTCTGAAAAAAGCAAGTATGTTTTTTATTGTAAAAACCTTCGCTATACAATGAGTTTAAACTTAATTTCAACCTGACAGACCCTGAAATGGGCCCGGAGAAGCTCACATTCTTCATAATTGCCCTGAAATGGAGTAAAACCATCATTATTGCTGAAACATACGATTAATATGAGAGTCAAAAAACAGAGTTGTTTTTCAGGCAATTTATATCATAATGAGGAATATTTCTGCTATCGTTTATTTTTATACCGGGGAACGGAAAGTATATCATAGCTTCCATCCAGTTATGGTAGATTCGGTTATTGTTTAGGATCCAATATTTATTTTTATGTTTTTAAAAAAATGAATTGTCTTTAATTGAAGAAATCATAAAAAGTATATTGATGATTTTCTGTATGTACAAATATATAGAAAATCATCATCAGGAAAGGCTCGGTTATTGATCCTGAACCTGGTCGAATAAATTAATAAAAATAACATAAAGTAACTACTGAACGTTAAATGAATCTAACATTAAAAATATTTTTAATTACCAATGTATTTACGATTTCATTTCTGGTGTTTCTTGGCATTATGAACATGGTAGTAAGGATGGGGCTTTCTTTTTCTCTGGATATTGTCTTTGGTCCTGCTGTTGCCGGTTTGTTTATGGGAACAGCCTTAACGCTTGTGATTAAAAAATATATAAATAAAATTAAAACCGTTGAATCAGAAAAGCAAAATGTTCTTGTGGAGACACAGCGAGATGTTATTTATAAGCTGGGAGAGATTGTTGAATCCAGGTCTAAAGAAACCGGCCTTCATGTAAAAAGAGTGGCGGAATATTCAAAGCTTCTCGGAACACTTCATGGACTAACGGAATATGATTCAGAAATGCTCACGAATGCATCCCCCATGCATGATATCGGAAAAGTGGGAATCCCTGATTATATCTTGCTAAAACCGGGAACGTTTACGCCGGAAGAATATGAAGTTATGAAATCTCATACGACGATTGGCTATGAACTTTTGAAAAGCTCAAGCCGAGAATTATTGCGCACCGCAGCTATTATATCGTATCACCATCATGAAAATTGGGATGGAAGCGGATATCCCCAGGGCCTGAAGGGGAGAAGCATTCATTTATTTGGAAGAATTACAGCCATAGCGGATGTCTTTGACGCTCTGAGTGTTGAACGTTCTTATAAAAAGTCATGGAGTTTAGAAAGAATCATAGAATTCATGAAAGAAAATAAAGGAGTTAAATTTGACCCGGTTCTTCTGGATTTATTCTTGCACAATCTTGAAAAATTTATAATTATCGGGAAAAAGTTTGAAGATAAATTTCAAATAAAGACAAACTATTAAAGGATTCTTTTATTAATTTTAATTGTTTGCAGAATTTAGTCTGTTAAAATAGAAAATATTATTTTTTTTTCGCTCAAATTCTCTTTTTGATCTATCTGCCACCTGCCCGGGAATGCCTCCTCAAGCGCTGTTTCCATATACATCCTGCCCGTATCCTGTATTGATTCGGTATTTATAAAATTTCCTTTCCCGGTAAGCGTAAGGACCCAGGCGTTTTGAGGCGTATCGTTTTCATTCTTTTTTTTTGGGTTTTGATTATTTATTTTTAATTTAACTTCAAAAGCAATGCCTTTCGATTGTTTATCTTCGCTAAAAATAGTTTCTTCTATAAACGTATGAATCAGCATGGGCGGGATTGTGAATTGAGGAGTGAATCCGGATGCACTGAGAGAATATTTTTTATTTTTTAACTGTTCCATCAGTGTGAGATGCTCTCTGCAGATAGAAAGTTCCGATTCTGAAGAAATAATTTTGTTTTTTGAATTCTCCGTAATATAGCGAAATTCATCCGATATTGTATAAATTAAATCAACAGCTTCTTTTGGATTTGTCTTAATTTTCTTAATCGTCAGATCCAGAAGAGAAATCAAAAACTGCGGTTTTATGATTTTTTTTATGCCTGCAAGCTGCAGTTTCTGGCGGTTGAGTTCCTGTTCTTTCATCTGCAGCTTTAGATCCTGTTCTTTCAGATTTGCTTTTTCCTGTTCTTTCTGAATATAACGGATTCGCACTGCCAGCGCAAGCGAAATGAGAATCAATTCAGAAGAATGTCCGTAGATCATTTCATAGCGGGAAAGATTCGGATGAACGACATTGACTCCTTTTAAAGTGAAGCTCAGAACTCCCAGGAGTGCGGCAAAAATGCCCCAGAAAAAGAATCGTGCATGGATGGACTGATTGTAGTTTTTCATCGCGCTGAAAAGAAAGAAAATATTTATCAGAATGGCCCAGACCATGGACAGAATGATCCAGTTGTAATTCAGAACCGTTATGATAAAAAGCGCGGAAGAAATACCGAGAAGGTACCGGCTCATGCGATAAAGAATGGAATTTTCCTGTTTTAAATTTAAAAAAGAGCGGATGAGTAAAATGATGAAAATGATTC
This sequence comes from Spirochaetia bacterium, assembly GCA_029880625.1. Classification (GTDB taxonomy): domain Bacteria; phylum Spirochaetota; class Leptospiria; order Leptospirales; family Leptonemataceae; genus JAOUOA01. The sequence continues at coordinate 3,553 of JAOUOA010000094.1, read as the reverse complement.
CTCCATTGCCTGCCGCCGCCATGGTCATGTTCTGCAGCAGGGGATTTGCGGGAAAAAGAAAATAAGCAATAAAGCCCTGATTGCCTGCCTGCACGAGTCCCACACAGAAAGTAAAACCGGAATAATATAAGTAGCTTCTGTCTCTGACTCCTATATAAATAAATAAATTATAAAAGAGCATTACGAGAAGCAGTCCGTAATAAAATGCAATAAACAAATTTTCATAGAAAAATTTATCTATCAGTTCCTGATCTTTCAAAAGGATTATGGGAAGCTCGAAGGTATCTTTCGTAACAATGCGAAAATAAATCCGCGAGGATGTTCCAGGAGAAAAAACAAGAGGGATTGCATGCAGACGGAAATCGAGCGGTTTTTCGACGGCGGGAATGCCGGCGCCGCTTTTGTATTCTGTAATGATTCCGGAATCTTTTTTATGATATATCTGAATCTCATCAAGAAGAGGGAATTCGAATATAAGATATTTTTCTATTTCTTTGTCGGATGGGTTGTGTACATCGAAATATCCCCAGATTGCCGAACCGGTAAAGCCGAAGGCGGGGTAGCTCATTTCGTTTTTTTTCCAGATGACTGATTCGCCTGATACTTCTGCGAAATTCATTTTGCCATCAGGATCTTCATGAAAATACAGATAGGAAGACAGATCTCCTGTTGAATCTGATTCGCTCAGTCTTACGGCAGGATTGGCGGCTGATGATTCCGGAATGTATAAAAAGATAAATACAGAAAAAGCAGTTAAAAAAAGTACTTTTCGATTTTGTAAGAATTGCCAGAAATAAAAAATCGGTTTCCATCGCTCTATATTCATGCCCGATCCTCTCTGATTCTGATTTCAGTCTGCCATCCTTCCGGTATGGAATGAGAGTGGATTTTCCATTTCCCCGGAAAAGATTCTTCCAGGCGCGATTCCATATAGGCGCTTCCTGTTCGGGGAACTGTGTTTTTGCTTTTTATAAAACGGCCGAAAACTTTCAGGGAATACACTGTTTCGCGTGATTTCTTTTCGCCGGAATTTTCATCGGAGTCCTGTATTTTATGATCGACCTGAAAACTAAAACCCTCCGAATCGGGATCTTCATGAGAGAATGCATTTTCGAGAACGGTATGAAATAAAAGAGGGGGGATATTAATTTCAGGATGAAATTCCGATGATTCAAGCGAATATTTATTTTTTTTCATCAGATTCATCACCTTGATATGCGTTTGACAGATAAAAATTTCTTCGGATGCGGGAACAAGATCTCTGCCAGAATACCGGATAATGTAATGAAATTCATGCGACAATGCTTTTATCAGTTCGACGGCATCTGCAGGTTTTTCCTTGATTTTACGAATGATGAAAGTGAGTGAGTTCAGAAGAAAATGAGGCTGAATGACTTTTTTAATGGTAGCCAGTTCCAGATTTTTATGCTGGATTTCCTTTTCTTTGATTACGAGCCGGTAAATTTTTTCCTGCCTGAGCGCTTTTTCTTTATTTTTGTTAAGCTCATGAACTTTTACGGCAAGTGCTATGGAAATGATAAAAAGTTCGGAGGAGTGGCCGATCAGTATGCCGTACTCTGTAATAATCGGGATGAGAAGATCCACCGCTTTAAGAATGTATGTCATGATTCCGGCAAATGCAAAAAGAAGTCCGAAGAAAAACAGTCTGTGATAGCCGGAGTTCCGATAGTTCCTTAGCGCAGAATATAAGGAAAAAATTCCCGCAATCAGAGCCCAGATCATGGCCGCTCTCACGGTTCTGTATTCCAGAAAAGAAAGAACTGCAAAAAATACTGTCAGTGCGAAAAATATTTTCCAGACTGCCATAAATATTTTTTGTTTTTTCTGTTCATCCGCAAATGAAAGAACCAGAAGCAGCATAAAAAAAGTGCCGCAGTTCCCGAGAAATGCATGAATGAGATTCTGAACATCAGTCGAAAAATGATGGTATTGGGTTTCGAAAAAACCCTGATGGCTGAGCTGAAATAATCCGAGAGTGAGGGCGAATCCTGAATAGATGAGATGGCCCCTGTCTTTTACGGCAAAGTAAATAAACAGATTGTAGAGAGCCATTACAAAGGTTGCGCCGAAATAAAGACCCAGGAGAAGATTGTCCGTTTGAATCTTATGAAGCAGATCTTTTTTTTGCATGAGATGAACGGGAAGCTCGATATTATTGGGCCCGGCAGCCCTCAGATAAACTCTGCTTTCGCTGTTCGGATTTAAGGCGATGGGAACCGTATGATGGCGGTAGCGCGGGTTTTTATTTTTCAGAGAAACTCCATTTCCGGATGAAATTCTTCCGTCTGATTTTTTCCTTTTGTCGGACGGACATAAATGCGAACCTCTTCCAGACGGAAATTTTCAATATAGAGATAAATTGTTTTCGGCTCCGGATCCGAATTTACAGCGTCAAAATATCCCCAGATTGCATCGTCCGTATATCCGAAAGAAGGATAGAGTTTATTGTTTTTTTCAAAGGAAAGTTCTGAGTTTTCGATTTCCTGAAGCGTGAGAGCTGCCGTGGGATCCCGATAAAATAAAATTTGATCGGAAATAAAAGTATCGGAAATATCCCTGATGTCAATGACATCTGCCTGAAGAGGCAGTTCTGCCAGAAAAAATATAAAAATAAAATGCAGTCTGTATTTAAATAGGGACAAAATATCCTCTGAGAGATTTCCTGCAGCGGCCCCTTTTAAATAAAAGCGGCTGAAATCCTGTTACTCGATAATGGAGTCAGGATTTTTTCTGTCAAGAATGTAAAATAACTTCATAAAAAAATATATTTAATATTAGAAAATTCTACAATGAATATTTTCAAGCATGGAGAAACCCGGCCCGACACAGGGCGATATTTGCGAAATTAAATCAGCGCCCGGAAAAATTAAACCTGTCCTTTGAAATCAAAAGACAGGTTTTCAGATGTAATCCAGGATTGCGATATGTAAATTAAAATATTACATTATTTCAGTTACATTTAACGATACACCTGTTGATTTATTTCCCGTTTTATCTACCGTTTTAATTGTAACAGTGGTGCCAACCTTAAAGATGGTTCCAGTTGCGATCGTATTCGCATCATAAAATTCTATTCCTTTGGCAACAGTAACTGTTCTTTTTGTTCCACCTCCATCTGTAAAGGTGACCTCCACGTGATCAAAATCAGCGTCTGTTGGATCAGTCCAGGTCACTTTATCATAACTCCCGCCGTGAGTAGTTTCAAGCGTAGCTCCCGTAACTTCTGCCGGGGCTGTGGTGTCAGGGACTGCAGGTGCAGGTGCAGATGCAGCGGCAAGCGCACCCAGAAGAAGAGCAGTATCGTCCTCTTCCTTTTTACAATCTGTAACCATTGCAAAAGTAAAAATCAGAGAAAGGATTCCCGAAAATTTTACAAGTCTACTGAATGAATTTTTATCTGTCATGAATTGATGAATATTTGTCATATTGTATTAACCTCTTAAATTAAATATAAACAGATCATATACCGCTGTTTTTTCAACTGCAAGCAAATGCGGTTGAAATGCACTGAAGGCCGATGAAATGCACTGAA
>JAOUOA010000658.1 GCA_029880625.1 Spirochaetia bacterium | reverse complement strand
GAAAGATTCAGACTCAGCGTATTCAAAGATAGTGTCATTATGAAAAATGGGCGTTCCTTAAATGGAGTGAAGGTCTCGTTGACGGACAGTTCTGTTGTAATCGTATGGCCTGACGGACGAAGTGAGGTTTACAAGAAAGTCTTGGTATCCAGTGTTAAAAGAGGAGATTCTAATTAAATTAAACTCTATTTAATTGCTGGCTTTGTGAAGCCTTTGATGTATTGAGTTTATTAGATCTGAAAAATAGGGACAATGAAGATCTTCACTGTCCAATTAACCAATTTTTATAGTTTCTTTGCATTGAAATGTGAACTATTTTCATCTTGATATCCTCTATAATTTTTATTGGAGAAAAACATTGAAATTACAATTATTTATACTCCCTCTCTATCTAACGTTACTTATTTTTCCTCTGACATGCGGACCTTCAAATCTCAAAAAAACAGGGAAAAATATTCCGACGTCTGCAATTGTTTTATTTGTTTTTGGCGATGTAAAGACAGGGGATGCTCGCATCAAAACTGGGGACCTGTTGCATAGCGGCACAGAAGTAGTTGTTGGGAGGAAATCAGGGTGTGATCTACAGGTAAGGGATGCCGACAGCAGTATCATGATACGCCTTCATGAAAATACATCCTATCAACTTACAGCACGCTTGGTCGGGAAAACGACGGAGTTTAAATCCCGACTGGATCATGGCATGGCACAATTCCGTATAGATAAAATGACAACATCGGAACAGGTGAAAATTTCTACACCGACCTCTATTGCATCAGTGCGTGGAACTCGTTTTGACATGCAGGTTGATTCTACAGGGAACACAAAAACAACCGTTTATGAAGGGGCAGTTGCAGCACGACCCAGTATCCAGGAACTGGATGATCTACCGCCAGATTTAATTGCCCGGTCATTGACATTTGACAACGCTGTTACATCTCTGGATAAGCACGAAAAAGTCATCGAAGCTGGAATGACATTGACAATTGAAAAAAAAGATAGCGATGCCCTGCTGGAATCCAGTCCTAAACTAAAAACTGTTCTTGAAAATCCAGAAATCAAAGAACTTCGCAGAAAGACCGATCTCACACCAGAGCAGGCACAGAAGGCTGCATCGAGCGTGGATATTTCTGTATCAGAAGAGAAGCGTGAAGAGATGAAACGCTCTCTGGAAAAAGGATCGGTAAATAAACCTAAGAAAATCGATGAAGATGAGATGAAGAAAAATTTAAAATTATATGATAATATGATAGCCATCGAGAAAAATAAGCTGGAAACACAAGAGACTGCATCACAGGCAGTCAAAGAAAGGAATGCAGCATCCAGGACACAGATAATGGAACGCATCTCGGAAATCATGCATAAACCCGTAGAATCATTAAAACTAAAGAATGGAAAGATTTTAAACGGTGTCATTTTGCAACAGGGAGCGGATTTTGTTGTTCTAACACCGGAAGGTAGACAACTGGTTCGCTCCTCTGAAGTTGCCGAATTCAAGTTCTAAAAGTTGGAGGCCTTTAAGCATATGCCGTTTCCAGAGAAACTGTAATTCCCACACAAACTCTTTACAACTGGCTGAGGACATTAAAAGATAGTGTTCCTATGACAGAACATCAATGAACCCCTGAAGACTGGACACTCTCCCTGAGAAAAATCAGGCTATAATTAAAGTCGCATCTCTGCGCCCTGAAGAGGAAGGAGAATGGCTCCGTAAAAATGGTCAGCAGATCAAGGATCTTGAAAAAGAAATTCGCAGAAAGGACGAGGCCCTTGTGGAAATGTCTGCTCTGATAGTGCTTAAAAAAAGCTGGAAACATTGCTTTCGGACGAGGATACATGGATTCAGAAACAATAAAAAAATCCTTTATGGATTCGGTGGATGAAGCTGCTGTAATGCATCGCAAGCATTCAGCAAAAATAATTGTTCTTGGCCTGACTCTTCACTCTGATAACGGCGCTCCAATGAAGGGATACACAATGCTTGCGATGATACAAGCCCTGAATGTAACACCGTCGTATTCTAGACCAAGA
>JAOUOA010000657.1 GCA_029880625.1 Spirochaetia bacterium | reverse complement strand
CGTAAAGCCCCAAAAAAAAAAATACTTCATTAATAAATTGAACAGGATAATACTTCAGTCTGACGGCACATCTCAATACGAATTTCGAAAATTAAATGAAGATGCTGACTGGGAAACCGGCCCGCTTTCAGAAGAAGGTATGAAAGTTCTTCAAAATGCCAGACGTTCAGGTAAGATTTCTGTAAAAGGAAATCAAATCACACTGAAGTATGCAATCTCCGATGACACAGCATATAGGCTTGAATAAAATGATCAGACAGTTTCAAAGTCTTCCTGGAATATTAAAAAAACTTTAAAAATATTAATTATTTGCTGGATTTACTTGAAAAAATACGTCTTTTATATTACAGATTTGCTGTTGAATATATAAAATTTGAAATATTCTTCACGTTCTGAACAGAGCTTTCTTAAAGTGAACTGTGTTTTTAATAAATGCTTTAATAGACCTAAAGATAAAATATATTTACAGGAATCCTTTCGTGTTTTCATCAAAGAATATACCATCCGATCAGACAGATAATAAAGACAAACTGACTCATGTAGAAGTTTTAAAAAACAACTATAAAGAACTCCTGCAGTCCGAACAGAATCTGTTTACAATATTTAAAAATATTCCTGCCATTGTATTTGCTGTCGATCGTAATTACAGAATTCTTTATATCAACCATGTGCCGGAAGGACTGAACATTGACGAAACCATCGGAACCGATGCTATTTCATATGTTGCTGAAGAACACCGAAGCCTTGTAAGAGAAAAAATTGATTCAGTTTTTAATACAGGAAACCATGCCGATTATGAAATTTCAGCTCGGGGACCGGAGAACACCATGTCATGGTACGAAACACATCTTGTACCCAATGTGGAAAACGGTTCAGTCCAGTCTGTCATTTTAATCACAGATGATATAACAAAACATATCAAAATCGAAAACAGTCTTAAAATCTCCGAAGAACGCTGGCGTTCTCTCGTATCTGATGCACCGGACATCATTCTGACTCTGGACCGGGCATATAAAATTCTTTATATCAACCATACTGCGCCGGGAATCACTCCTGAAGAATCAATTGGAAGAAATGTTTTTGATTTTGTTCCTCCTGACTATCAAACAACTGTAAAAAATACCATTGATGGAGTATTCCAGACAGGGAAACAGGGCCATTACCACACAAAAGTAGAAGTCATCAAAAATGCTCCTCTCTGGTATTCAACAAGAGTCAGCGCTGTTCTGAAAGACAATACAATTGATTCGGTTATGTTGATTACCCGGGATATAACCGAGCAGAAAAAATTGACGGAAGAAAAACACCATCTCCAGCTGCAGCTGGAACGCTCACAGCGGATGGAATCCATCGGCAGAATCACAGGAGGGATTGCCCATGACTTCAATAATATTCTGTCCATTATACTTCTGAATGCTGAACTTGCTTCGGACCACGGCAATGTAAAAAGTAACTCCTATCTTCTTGAAAATATAAATGAAATAAAAAACTCCTGCATTCGTGCACGGGATTTAATTTCACAGATGCTGGCATTCAGCAAACCCATGAAATACAAGGAAATTCAATCTTCTGTAAACCTTGAACTCTTCTTCGAAGAAATCAAAAAGGTTTTAAGATCTGTTCTGCCGTCAACAATTCAGATCGATCTGAATCTTCCTGCCGATCTTCCTGAAATTGATATCAATCCTGTAAAACTGCAGCAGATCATCATAAACCTTTCCATCAACGCTGCGGATGCGATGAAAAATTCCGGCATACTGAAAATTCATGCAGAAAAACAAACTGTTACCAATCAAATTTGCAACTCCTGCCAGCAATGTTTTTCAGGCGATTACACTGTTATTAAAATCTCTGACACAGGGCACGGTATCAAACCTGAACTTGTTGATAAAATCTTTGAACCATTTTTTACGACCAAGGAAGTCGGCAAAGGTTCAGGGATGGGATTGTCCATGGTTCACGGCGCATTGCATGAATGCGGCGGACATATTCACCTGGAAACAGATGAAATAGGAACGGAATTTAATTTA
>JAOUOA010000656.1 GCA_029880625.1 Spirochaetia bacterium | reverse complement strand
GCGATCGCTACAATATCTCTGTATCCCAGCCATTTGAGCGGGATCCCCACTTGCCTCTTTTACAGCATGAATATTTTTAATTGAAAGTAGCTCTTTGAAAGTTGAGATTTCAACATTAACGCCAGTTCTGCCTCTTATATTGTAAAGAACAACCGGAATGGTGCTTGTCTCAGCAATTTTTTTGAAATGTTCAAACAACCCTCTCTGGGATGGTTTATTATAATATGGATTTACGAGCATTACCGCATCTGCGCCATCTTCACAGGCATGACGTGTTAATTCAACCGCCTCAGCGGTGGAGTTTGAACCAGTACCTGCAATCACCTTCATGCGGCCCTTTACAATATCTACGGTTTTTTTTATCAGCTCTCTATGTTCGATATGATTCAGTGTCGGAGATTCTCCAGTTGTGCCACAGGGAACAACCCCTGCAATTCCTGCCTCCACCTGTCTTTCTATCAATCTGTTAAATGCGTTGTAATCGATCTTTGTGCCATTTTCGATAAATGGTGTGATCAACGCAGTGTATACACCTTTAAATTCCATCTTTTAAATTCACCTCTGTAATTACCCTTTCTTTCATCCGGTTTTTTCTCGAAAACCATTTCTTTAAACCAGAAAATTTTCTTTCCTACAATTAGCAAATATTAGTTATGTCTTCTGGGTAAAACAGTTGACTTTGTTTGAAAATAGCCTGGCGCCAAACTTACCAATGAATTTATTGAGTATTCTTCTAATTCTAGCCGGATTTGTCTCTTCTTTCTTGATATCAGGTTTTTTGAAGAGATACCATAATTTTCTACCAGACACTCCATGCGGAAGATCATCCCACTCAACGATAACCTCCAGGGGAGGGGGAATTAGTTTTATACTGCCCTTCTCCACTTTTCTTTTGCTATTGATATCAAGAGAAAGTGCAATTGAAAATCTCTTATTTACTCTACTTTTAGGCGGTATTTTGATAGGAGGAGTTGGACTTCTAGATGATAAGTTCAATCTACCTGTAAAACCGCGCCTTTTCTTTCAGTTGTTCTTTTCACTGTTCATATGCTTTTTCGGACTTTCAGATAGAATCAGTTTTTTCGGGCAAATGGAACTACATGGAGTTAGTGCCAGAATTTTCCAGATACTGTGGCTACTCAGCTGCATAAATATCTACAATTTCATGGATGGTCTGGACGGTCTTGCAGGAATGCAGGGAGTTTTCATCACATTTATTACATGCGTCTTTCTATTCTTTGACAGTAGGATAATCCAAAATTCAGGACTTTCTCAAGAAATATCAGAGTCCCTTGAAATGCTTGGTGTGACCCTACTTTTTTTGAGCGCAGTTATTTCTGCATTTCTTCTTAGAAATTTTTATCCGTCCACAATATTTATGGGCGACTCTGGCAGTCATTTTTTAGGCTTTATTTTAGGTTTTTTAGCCCTCGCAATTCCTGATATATATTACGGCTTAAATATTACCAGCAATTATGTCGGTAATAATCGACTCATTTTTTTGGCAAACTTTGGAACCATTGCCATTTTCCTTATGCCCTTTTTTTTAGATTCCGGTTTGACAATTTTAAGAAGATTGCACGAGAAAAAAAATATTTTTCAAGCACATAGAGGACACCTGTACCAATTACTCAATCGCAATGGGAAATCTCCACCCTGGATAGTTGGTTTTTATTTCACTCTAAACCTTTCATTAACCGTTCCTTTTATTTTTAATATTGTCTTTAACAAAACAGGATTCCCAATTTTGTTTTCTTCGATAATATTATCTCTACATCTTCTTCTATTTAAATTTAGCTCAGCAAGGCTGATAAAAAAAATCCAGAACAAAGATCATCTTTAGTTTAAGGGGGAGATGAAACGGATTTTAAGAAATACGATATTTGAATTGAAATTGTCTTAATCAACTTCCCCATAAAAGGAGGTGACAGATGGTCCACTAGCAGAAGAACCAAAAAGAACAAAGTAAATATGCTTAACGCTTTTACCGTAATCTTCACCGCGTTCTGAGATCGTAAAAACAGGGTATGAACGAT
>JAOUOA010000655.1 GCA_029880625.1 Spirochaetia bacterium | reverse complement strand
CATTTCAAAACTCCTGAATCAAATGCGATGATGATACAATAAAACCTCTTTTTTGAATTCTCTGCAATCAAAATTCCCTGTCCATTTTTCGGTTGCACAGCTGTAAATCTATGCTAAAATTCATTTATAGCTATGAATAATCAGCAAATCATCAAACATGGAACTCATTCTGTTTTGAACCAGACAGAAAAAGAGGAATATTATCATGCTCTCATCCAGAAAAATCCTTCCTATGAAGGCATATTTTATGCTGCCATTAAAACCACAGGGATTTTCTGCAGACCCACCTGTACTGCGAAAAAACCTAAAAAAGAAAATGTATTCTATTTTCATTCTGTAAAAGATGCTCTGGATGCAGGATACCGTCCCTGCAAAGTCTGCAGGCCCCTGGAAAAAGAAGGCATTCCGGATTGGATCTGCACTTTGTTAAAACAAATTGATCAGGAGCCTCTTAAAAAATGGAAGGATTATGAAATCCAATCCTCAGGCATTGATCCTGTCCGTCTTCGCAGATGGTTCAAGAAAAACTACAATATTACGTTTCATGCATATCTCCGCTCTCTTCGCATCAATGCATCTTTCAGCCAGATCAAACACGGAGAAAAAATCATTGATGCAGCTTTTGGTACCGGATATGATTCTTTAAGCGGTTATGCATCTGCAGTGAAAAAAATCACAGGAGAAAGCCCTTCAAAAAGCATGAAAAAGAATATCATACAGATTACAAGGATGGATACGCCTCTCGGGCCTATTATGGCCGGAGCCCTGGAAGAAGGAATCTGTCTTCTGGAATTTACGGACAGACGGATGCTGGAAAATGAATTCGGCATCCTTGAAAAAAAATTTTCCGCAAAATGCCTGCCGGGAAAATCAAAATTTTTTCCTCGACTGGAAAAAGAGCTGGATGAATACTTCGCAGGGAAAAGAAAGAAGTTCACTCTGCCTCTTGCATACAGAGGTTCCGATTTTCAGATGAAAGCCTGGAAAACTCTTCTGGAAATCCCCTACGGAGAAACAAGAACGTACAGAGAAGAGGCGGAAATGATGGGGCACCCAGCTGCCGTCCGTGCCGCAGGAACAGCAAACGGTATGAATATGATTTCCATTCTGATTCCCTGCCATCGCGTAATTGCTTCCGGCGGAAAATTAGGGGGTTACGGCGGCGGCCTCAGGCGAAAACAGTATTTACTGGATCTGGAGAAAGAAAATTCATGCTGAAAAAGTTAGCTGCATCAATCATTTTCCTTGGAGTATCCGTAATTTTTGCGGGTGAGGATGACTTACTTTTATGGGTGCAGCTGGATTCGAAATCCGGTAAAACCATATTTTCTGACGGCAGTTTCGCTCCCGAAGATGCTCTACCGGGACAATTTTATGAAAAAGGAAACGGCCGATTTGAAAAAGAAAAACAGTGGAGAAACCCTCTGGATATAGTGGTGTCATACAAATCCGGGAAAGCAGGCCGGGTAAAATTCAGTCATGACAGACATTTTGCAGCAATTAAAAAAACAAACTGCAGTATCTGTCATGAAGGCGATACACAGATCGGAAAGACTGTATTCCCGTCATTTTCGCCAACCGCATCTCTTGAACCGCATGGAAGCCAATCTGTCGGGCGCTTCTGTTCTAAATGCCATGGCGGAGCAGGCTCAGCATTTACAACAAAGACTTTTAATTCTTTCGGAAAAAAAGGGGACCTGCACTGTGCAGGATGCCATACGCCGGAAAATCACGGAATGGATTATACATCTTCGCACGGAGAATATGCGGCGTATGGCGGACAGATAAAATGCAGAGAATGCCATAAAGGGGCAGACCTATCTTCTCCATCTGAAAGAAAACAGGCAATGGCCTTTAAAAAATCAAGATTGCTTCTGATGAAAAATCCTGAACATGAAGCGGCTTTCCAGATTCTTCTGCCTGATAATTTTTGCAGATACTGTCATATTGAAGATACTAAAGCATGGGAATAAATTGAACTCTACAACGTTTTCTTTCTCTGTAAAAAGAAATTTTATATATCTTTACTTTTATGAA
>JAOUOA010000092.1 GCA_029880625.1 Spirochaetia bacterium | reverse complement strand
TTTTGCTTGAAAGCATATCTGAAAATACTTCGCCGGTGTTAGGAGTATACCACTCCTACGGGAATTTTTTGAGACTTCCACTTATGATTTAACGGAGCATATCGCTTTTAATCCAGATTTTTTTTGACCTGAGACGCGGGCAATTTACTTTATTATTAATAATTAACAAATTAAATAAAAATAATATACCCGAAAATCCGGGCCGCCTCCATCTGTACTTTTTCACATCCCAATTCTTGCCTGCTTCCCCATATTCCCGATCGGCCTCGATCCGGCGCGGTATCAGGACGCGCTTACCATCCACGCTTGAAATCCAGTATAATCAACTCTATTACAGAGGGGGCCTTCAACAGTTACTCTTTCCGGACACAGAAGTTGATTTCTTGAGCCTCGTTTCATCTGGATGGTTACTTTCTCCACTCAATTTCTCTCTTGCTATTTTGCACATGCATTTACAGTGTGTATAATTTAGAGTACCTTTTTATTAATTATTAATTCCGCTTTCTAGCCTGTATCTCTTATTTATCCAATGAAAGAATTTTTCACAAATCGCGTCAGTCAGTTTGAAAACAGAGCTTATGATCTCCAGAAAAGATCAAATCTATACTCTTACCTTCGCTTATTTATTTTTCTTTCAGGCTCAGTTGCAACTTTTGCCTCATTTTCACACATCAATGAATATCCTTTTTTTACAATCGCCCCATTCGCTTTTCTTGTATCGTTTGTTTATTTAGTCTTACTGCACAGCCGTCTGAAAGAAAACAAGAAGAATGCAGCAGCCATGACTCAAATCAATAAAATGTATATAAAAAGAGCCGAGGGAAACTGGCATGAATTTAAAGATGAGGGGAAAGAATTTTACAGCAGAGAACATCCCTATGCATCAGATCTGGATCTTTACGGTTTTAAATCTCTTTATCAGTTTATAAATACAGGAAGAACCTTTTACGGCAGAAAAGAACTGCGAAATTTTTTTGAAGATCCCGATAGCAGACCTCATACAATACGCAGCAGACAGGATGCAGTCCGGGAATTGTCTCAGAAGCTGGACTTTCTGCAGAAAATTGAATGCGAAGGTATTGATTTGAATGCAGAAACTGATCTGCCTGCAAGAATTAAAACCCTGAATAAAAAATATTCAGAAATTGTAAAAGATCATATGCATTTTTTTTATTATACTCTGCCTTCTCTCATATTGTTTTTGCTTCTTCTGAAAATCGGTTTTCAGAAGATCCCTCTATTCCTTCCGCTGGGACTCATTCTTATTCAGATCTCTTACTGGATATTCGGATACGGTAAAATAACGGCAGTCCTGAGTCAAATTGCAGCTGTCAGAAGAGATCTTACCGCTTATAAAAAAATCCTGCTTTTGATTGAAAAAGAGGAATTTAACAGCGAATATCTTAAAAAATTAAAGTCAAATCTGAAAAACAGCGGTTATGCCTCAAAAGGAATTAAAAATCTGGAAGCAATTGCTGATCGCATCAATATCCGGATGAGTCCGCTTCTACAATTTTTACTGAACGCCCTTTTTTTATTTGATTATCATGCCGTGATTTCATTAAAAAAATGGAATAAAAATTACGGCGAAGATATAATTAACTGGTTTTCCGTCATTGGATCGCTTGAGGCCCTGAGCGGCTATGCAGTTTTACATTTGATTCACCCTGACTGGAAATTTCCCGAAATCATTGAAAATGGCCCGGCTCTTTTTGGAAAAAATGTCGGCCATCCTTTAATCCCGAAAAGCGAATGTATTCGAAATGATCTGGATTTTAACGGCGGAGTGAATATAGTCACCGGATCCAATATGTCCGGGAAAACAACATTTCTCAGGGCCATCGGACTGAATCTTGTCCTGGCCTACGGCGGAGCGCCGGTCTGTGCGGAAGAATTCCGTTGTTCAGTGATGACAGTTCATACTTCGATGCGTATTTCTGACGACCTTTCCAGCGGAATATCCACCTTTTATGCAGAACTTTTGCGAATCAAAAAGATCATTGAATATTCCAAAACAACGAATCCCATGATTTATTTAATTGACGAACTCTTTCGGGGCACCAATTCTGCAGATCGAATTACCGGAGCAAAAAGTGTTATCCATGCACTGTCTCAGGAGTGGACCATGGGTTTCATTTCAACCCATGATCATGAGCTCAGTGAAAGCAGAGAAAAAATCCCGGTCAATAATTTTCATTTTAAAGAAGAGTATTCTGACAATAAGATTCTTTTTGACTACAAATTGAGGTCGGGAAGCTGCGATTCAAGAAATGCCGTGTATCTAATGAGAATGCTGGGCATAGAAGTTTCTGAATAAAAAAACAAATCAATACCCAAAAAATAAAATAATCAACAGATATGGAAACTTCTATAGAATTAAAACATACCCCGCCAGCCCGCCCTACCGGACATGCATTTCGCTGGCTCCTGCTGCTCGGCTCAATTTTTCTGAGTACCTATGGTCTTGCCAACTGGCTTGCATCCCTGCAGAACGGCGTACCCAGCATTGTTTTTGACTGGGAAAAAGATATCCCATTTGTTCCATGGAGCATCGTCCCCTACTGGATCATTGACGGATTATACATCGCATCTGTTTTTGCCTGCAGAACAAAAGACGAATTAAATATTCATGCGAAACGGCTGCTCTCCGCACAGATTATAGCCGTATCGGTTTTTATATTATTCCCCCTCCGCTTTGCTTTCTCTCGCCCCCAAATAGAGGGTTTGCCGGATTTGTTTTTCACCATCCGGCTTGGTCTGGATCAGCCGTTCAACCAGGCTCCTTCGCTGCATATTGCATTCATTGTAATCCTTTGGATTCTTTACATCCGCCACCTGCCAAAAATTCTTATTTGGCCGTTTCATCTTTTAAGTCTATCCATTGGAATTTCTGTATTGACCACCTATCAGCACCACTTTATAGACATACCCACCGGACTTTTACTGGGCTGGTTTTCTGTCTGGTTGTGGCCGGATGACGGCAGAAGTCCGTTAAAAAAAGCCGTGCACAACCATCACTTCCCGAAAAATTTAAGAATTGCTGCATACTTTGCTTCTGCCGCTGCTGTCATTGCGGTGATTTCGCTTGTAAAAGGAAATCTATTTCTCTGGTTCATCTGGCCTGCCGCTTCTTTATTGCTCATTTCCAGTTTTTATCTCTGGAGCGGAAGCAATGGATTCCAGAAACAATCCAATGGAAAAATCAATCTGGCTGTACACTGGCTGTTATTCCCGTATCTGTTTGGCGTAAAAATTCATTCAAGTATACGAAAACTTAAATCCGATCATGCGGCCTATCATATCATGGACGGAGTCTGGATAGGACATTTCCCGGGTATACAGGATTTAAAAAACGAAAAATACAGAGCAGTCGTTGATCTAACCTCTGAACTTTCAGCGCCTTCCTCTGAAATTCAATGGCATTCCCTGCCATCGCTGAATCTCCTGCCTCCGCATAAACACGATCTTCGCCATACTGTAAATTTAATTGAAAAACTGCAGACTCAGGGTCCGATACTGGTCACAGGTTCGCCTGGAATTTCGCGCAGCGCCATGGCTGCTGCAGCCTGGCTGGCAGCATCCCGGCGTACGGAAACAATCGAAGAGGCTGTCGGTATGCTTCAGGACATTCATCCGTCTTTTCGTTTCAATCCGGATGAAATCGATATCATCAACAACGCAGTTAAAATGTAAGAAATTTAAGAAAGGCTTATAGATAAAAATCCAGCTCAGACGCCTGTAAATCAACTGAAAAACTGATGAATCTGGCGTATTTCGCTCAGTTACTGAACCACTGAATTATATTCCAGTGGATATAATTGCAATTTTTTTACCTGTAAATATTCCTTTTTCCATTCGAATTTATATCTCAGCCAAGTTTCATTTCAATCCAGAAATCACTGCCTTTGTGGAGATCGCTTTTAAATCCAATCCTGCATTCCATCAATTCTGCCAATTCTTTCGTTACAGCAAGACCAACACCGCTTCCTTCAATGGATGTCGCTTCAGCATCCATTCGTTCAAAAGGCTGAAAAATATCCTCTTTTCTTTTTTCTGAAATGCCTACCCCCGTATCTTTAACGTGAATTCGAATGCGATCTTCCGAAATCAATTCAATTTGAAGGAATATTTTTCCATGCGGCTGATTATATTTAATCGCATTGGAAAGTAAATTCAATAGAATCTGTTTCATCCTTCTTTTATCTGCATGAATTAAATATTTTTTTTCTTTTTCTATTTCATTTACAATTTCAAGATTGGTTTTCAGAAGCATAGGACTTATAATTTCAAGAGACTCCTGAACAATTTTTTGAAGGTTTATTTTCTCCATATGAAGTTGAAGTTTTCCGGACTCAATCCTGGATAAATCCAGCACATCATTGATCAGTTCAACAAGAAGCCTGGAAGCCTTTAAAATCTCGTTCACATAAATTTTATTAATATCTTTTGTTACGGTTACTTTCAAAAGTTGAGCAAATCCCAGTATCCCATTCAAGGGAGTTCGCAATTCATGACTCATTCTTGATAAAAAATCTGATTTGTATCTGCTTACCTGAACAGTTTCATTTATAATGCTCTTAAGATTGTACATATCCTCATAATGAAAGATCCTCAGCATAAAGCCAACAGAAAATGCTATACTCACTGCGCATAGAGCCCGCAAAACCTGCACGGGAATAAAAAATATTTCTTTAAAATTTTCCTGATTGATTGTATCTGCCGGAAAAAAATCAGCTTCGGGCACCACGATACCGGCAAGAAATCCGTAAAAGATAATTGAAAACCCCGCAAACTGAAACGATCGAATAATCCAGTCATGCTCCCGGCTGATATGAGATAAATCAAGATGCCTGATCCAGTAATAGCGAAATCCGATACCTGTAATCAGCGAACCTGTAAATCCAAACATATATCGTGAAAAAATACTGAATACAGACAGAGACTGACCAAACAAAAATGAAACAAAAACTCCCAGGCCGGGCAGAAGATAAATCCAGGGACTGGATATAATTTTTAATATTTTTGTAAGAATGCTCTCATTTAATGGGATGGAGATCCCTACAAGTCTTCGTCCAAATTCAAAAAGGAAAATATAGGATATAAGAAGAAACCAGGGTTCAATTACAGAAACAGCAGGATTTATTCTCCTGATGAATTCCAAAGCTAACCATTCCTGAACTCCATGCAAAAATGCAAAAACGGCAAGAAGCCAGAGGATTTTACTGAGACCGAATTCGCTGACATATTCTAGCCTTATAATAACTATAATTCCAAGAGAAAGAAAAGCAAAACCGTAAATTAGAAATACAAAATCCATAAAAATAGTAACTGGGAAAATATATAAATAAATTTATATATTTTCATAGATTCCTAAAAAGGAATTATTTTCAGAAATTTTATACCACTTAAGAAGTCGAATATAAATTAAATTTCCACAATTAATTTTTCATCTTTTTTTATCAAAATTTATGATTTATAATAAATGTACCGGTTCAGATTGCTTCAGTGTCTGCTCATCAGGCTGGATGCTTGCGAAATGATCACGTTCACTGATGAATCAATGCATCCAGTGCGGAAAGATTAAGTTCCTTGATGATTTTTTGAGTCCGGTCTTCATGTGCGGTAATTTCAATCAAGATGGATTTTACCAGCATGGTATTTTTATCTTTATAAGGAGATTTCATTAAATATGTATTCTTTCCTGATTTTATATACTGACCGGTCCAGTTTTTTCCAAGAAAAATATATGTTTTGAATTCATTTTCGTTTTTTCGGTTCATTAAACTGTAAATACGCGCAGCTCGCATATCTTGAATTTCTTCAGGTTTTTTCTCCGGCAGTCCGGATTTCATAAATGTCAATTTTTTATTAATGCTGATATGGATTTTAATGTCTCTATCCCCTGCAAATTGTTTGCCTTTCACCTGTCCTTTTTCCATTTCCGCCAGTTCTGTTTTCATAATTTTTTGTTCCAGACCCATAATTTGACGGGCCAGTTCCATTGCTTCACTGTTATTCCCTGTTTTTTTTGCTTTTCGCGACTTTTGCTTTAAATCCTGCGACTTTTTTTTCCATACTTCAATCTGTCTTACTGCGTCCGGGTCCATACCGGACTTTATTGCTTCATTATACGCTCTGGATCTTTCAGCAATGCCGGAAATTCGTTTATATTTTGTTATGACTGATCCTTCTGCAGAGGAAAATCCATCATAAATGCAGAGAATTCGCATCGGACGCAATTTTACGCTTCCAATTTGTTTAAATTCATCCGGAGGTGAAGGGATCATTTGTTTTATTTTTTCCAGTATTTCTGATGAAAAATTGATTTCATCCTGAGTGGCCTTTCTGCTTTCAATACAATCTGCAAAAACCGGGAGAGATATAAAAAATATGAAACCGGAGATATAAAATTTAGCCATAAAAGTATTTTTATTCATAAGAATATTTTTATGAACAGCATTTTCAAAGTCAAATTAAATACATTTAGTTTCTATCGCATATAAATATGAAAATAATCATAAAATTTTTATAATATTTCTTCAGCAAAGTTCTTTTACGATTCAAAAGATTCACAACACATCGACTCTTCGTAGATTTTAATTTCAAACCATAAAAAGGATTCCTTTCCCTTAATTACCAGGATTTTTTTGTTTAGTATCCTGAAGCGCCGTTAAAAAAGAAAAATAAGATTGGTTAAATAAAATCAAAAGAAACATTTAATGTATCTTGACAAACTACGACAATCCTGCATATTGCCTGTAAATGTTGACAGAAGTCATCATTTACAAAGTGGGGATACCAAATCCCTTTAGATTTGAATATGAATTCGAAATCAAAGCGGTACAATTCACCATAATGCCGTTTTTAGATCACCTGCAATAACTCAACTCTATTTGTTTTCACTTTATTTAACGCAGCACGTGTAGACTTCCTGCAGTTCTTTTACCTGGCGACCCTAAGTTGCCGATCGACCGTCTGGCCTGTAACAGTCAGCCTGCATCTAGCTGAACTTTTACTCGATTATTGTGAAATCGCATTTTGAAAAAAGGAAATCTACAATGAATATACTTCAAATCGCTACACTGAACCGGCCGATCAGAAAGGATATAGGCTACGGCCCGATTGAAACCGTTATCTATAACCTGGACAAAGGACTGCATGAGCTGGGCTACCGCTCCATAGTTGCCTGCTCTGGCGATTCTTCTGTAGTCGGTGAACAATTTACGACCCTGGATAAAAGCTTCAGTGAGTACTGGAGTAATGATACGCGTCTGCAGCGTAAAAATATGAAAAAACACCTGACGATATCACTGAATCGCGCCAGAAAAGGCGACATAGACATCATTCATATTCACGATGCAATTATGATGGAATATATTTTCAAGGGTATCACTGGAGTTCCGGTTCCGATTGTGATGACACTCCATGTGCCCGCTCAGGAGAAAGGACCCTTTCAAAAGTGGAATAAATCTTTGCATTCCGCATCCGCCGCATATTTTGTGCCGATCAGCGAATACCAGAGAAAACAGCATCATGATCTCGTAAACGGCCAGGATGTTATCCATCACGGAATTGATCTTATAGATTATCCCTTCGATAAAAAATCCAAAAAATCGAATTATCTATTTTCCATCGGCAGGATCACCCCTGATAAAGGGACGGAACAAGCCATCGAGGTTGCCAGAAAATCCGGATCGCGGCTGATCATCGCAGGCAAGGTGCAGAACAAAGAAAAGGACAGGCAATTTTACAAAAAAATAAAAAAATCCATCGATCTGACCGTTGATACACAGGATTCCTTTCATGAAAACGATCAAAATAGATATTATGAACAGGTTATGAAACCCATTCTTGACAGCGATGATCAGATAATCTATATCGGCGAAGTCAACGCAGCACAGAAAAAACTTTGGTACCATGACGCTCTGGCTACACTTTTCCCGATTCAATGGGGGGAGCCTTTCGGTCTGGTATTAATCGAGTCAATGGCCTGCGGCACACCGGTACTGGCTTTCAATCAAGGTTCCGTGCCGGAAATTCTCATCGACGGTAAAACCGGATTTATCGTCGATACCGTAGACGAAATGGCGGAAGCTGTAAAAAACATTAAAATAATTAATCCTGAAGACTGCCGAAATCATATTCAAGACAATTTTTCAATACGCCGCATGGCAGAAAAATATGCAGAACTTTACCAATTGATTCTGAAAGAGAGAGGTTTATGCCAAAAGATATCCCTGTAAGTAACGGCTCGTTTCTATTGAACTTCGATTCGGATTATCAAATTCGCGACATCTATTTCCCTTTCAT
>JAOUOA010000257.1 GCA_029880625.1 Spirochaetia bacterium | reverse complement strand
TCGATGACCATGCTGTAATCTGTGTAAAATGCGGTGTGGCAGTGTATACAGGGACTCAATATTGTCATAACTGTGGAACCCAAACCAATCCTGACCAGGAAGTATGTCTTCAATGCGGAAATTCCCTGCGGACACCGAAGAAAAGTATTGTTGGAAGCAACCTTCCTCACAACAGAAAGGACTGGACGGTTACCATTTTACTCAATATTTTTCTCGGATATATGGGAATCCATCGGTTTTATACCGGACACACAACAATTGGCGTCCTGCAACTGGTCACCTGCGGCGGCTGTGGAATTTGGAGCTTTATTGATTTAATTCTTATTCTTCTTGATCATTATACGGACAGTGACGGGAATGATCTTGTAAAATAAGCGTTCACAAAATGAACAATAGTCAAATTTTTCTATAATAATAGCATTCTTCCACATAATATTTGAAAAAATCTGTATCTGAATATTTCTTTTTCAAGGCTTTCCATGCCTCTTTTTCAGCATCAGAAGTCCTGCTTTCTTCATATTTAAAATCATATGCATTCCTTACATGAAGCCTCTGTTCAGCAAGAGCAGTCATGTAAAGACATTCGGCAGCCAGTTCCTTTTCATGAGCGGCCAATTCATATGCTTTTTTCCATAAATCCCTGGCACGTATAAGAAGCATTCTGTATTTTTTTTCATCATCCATGATGCTCCAGGAATCATCCACAATGATCCACCAGCTGCCGTAATGAGAGATACTGTACCAGCCGTTTCCCATTTCAACATAAAGTTTGGCTTTTTTCAGTGGATCTTTTTCCAGAGAGGCCTTTTTTTGAAGAAGAAGCATATGGAATGCGAAAGACCTCTTTGTCCAGATTTTATTTTCAAAATATGTCGTGTAAACAATGGAACCGTAATTTCGAAAAGGATTTTCAGTTTGAATATAATCGCGGTTCAAAGGCTGTTTTGGAAAACGCTCCATAAGCCGGATTGCCCTTGCAAGCTGATTTTCTTTAATGAGCTGTGAGGAAAGTCTCCGCGCTACCCGGTCGGCAGTCAGGTCCGATTTGCCGACGATATATATTTCCAGAGAATCCGGATTCTTTTTTTCAATCAGAGCAAGCATAGCCGTTAATTCATCTGCATTGTAATTTTCAAGATCAAATCCGCTCCAGTCAGAGATGAGAAGAGAAGGAGGTTTCTGATTTTGTTCCCAAAGGGCACGTTTCAGCATCCGATGTGTGTACATTTGAGGCTGATGTTCTTCAGTCCATAAATCCTGAATTTTATTTTTGTACAAATCCCGCAGAATTTCTGCATATTTTTTCCTGACAGCGGCATCAATTTTTTTTCCTGACATAAGGCTGTACATTAAATTCAGCTCTTTCTTTTTATAAGCAAGATATGGGGAAAGATCTGCATTCCGATTTTCGTCGGCTTTTTTTAAATATCTTTGTGCTTCGGAAAAATCTTCATCCAGCAGCGACAGATAGGCCCCGGCAAGGTACCAGAGCTGAGGATTTCTGACCGAATAGGAGCGGATTGTCTCTGAATTAAATTTCCGCAAATTTCGCAAAGATTCAATTTCCATTTGTGTCCAATTGCTGTACCGATGAGTTCCGGAATCTGCATAAAGACTCTGTATGCCAAAGGCATGAATCAATGCAGAGAAGAATTTTTTTCCGTAAGAATAGATTTGTTCGATAAAATTAGAATAATGTTCATTCTTAACGACTGGATAAACGTCCATTTTCCCATAAAAACGGTTCAGAAGATTTTCTTCCATGATACGAATTTGATTGATCAACATTTCTTCCAGAGCGATACACATGGAGTCCATTTCCCGAACAGCCTCCATGTCATCCAGGGAAACGGATCTGGATAACATAGAACGGATATGATAGATTGCAATTTTATCTTTTTGACTGCGGGCAAATGAAAGAGTATTCTTAAATTGCCTTTCACTTTGCTTTATATTGATAAAATCAATTTTGGCCTGCCCTCCGTATTCTTCAGACTGTAATGCAATAAGTCCAAAAAGATAACGAGCATGATCTCTTTTTCCTGTTCTGGATAGAGCTCCCGCATAAAGAGAAAGAATTCTGTAATAGAGCGGAAGATGTTTCCGGATTTTCAATTCCTGAAAATATTGAACAGTCTGATGAAAATTGTTTCTGTAATGAGACAGGCGGATGATCTGGAAAGCATACCTCTGTCTGATGGATGGATCACTGAGAGAATTCATTTCTGCAATTCCTCTTTTTTCCATTTCTTCCATCTCTTTTACAGGCAGGACAGGTTCTTCATCCCAGGG
Organism: Spirochaetia bacterium; assembly: GCA_029880625.1. Taxonomy (GTDB): domain Bacteria; phylum Spirochaetota; class Leptospiria; order Leptospirales; family Leptonemataceae; genus JAOUOA01. The sequence goes on along the minus strand of JAOUOA010000257.1, from coordinate 2,825 downwards.
ATAATAATAATTCGTTGTATACGTTTCACACTCTTTTGCAAAAATCAAATACTGCAGAGCATCTTTTTTATATGTATTTACGGCTTTGCGAAACGCTGTATTTGCCGAAAGTCCTCCGGAATTTGCAATTGCCTTTTTTTTATCTTTAGCGGAATTGGATTTCAGATGTGAAAAGGCGCGCTTCAGATCCTTCAGATTTTTTTTATAGATCAATTCCTCTGTATCTTTTTTTCCGGAAATACCGAAATATTGATTCCAGTCATCAATATTATTTAATCCATGCTGCTCGGAACTGCATGTTGAACCGGATCGATTTAGATCACCTTCATATAGAAGCGACAGATAGGGAGGATAAAAAATGGTGAACTGATCGGGAGGAGGTTCAGGAGCGCACGGGTGGATTTCCTCAGCGGGAAATACCTGAATGAGAAGAATAAGAATGAAAAAAACTGGAAAGCTCTGAAAGCATCTGAATATTTTCATAATGAACTTCTGAATAAAATTCTGCACTTCCTTCACGGTTCAATCCGTCGCCGCTTCCATTCTGATTGAATTCCCCATTTCGGTCAAGATCATTTGATAAATTTGTTTTAAAAAGAGCCTGGTTCATTTCGTATATATATATTTTCCGAATATTATTCCTCTTATTGAATATAATATTGTACAGTTTGTAAAAATCCTTTCTTTGAACTGTCTCATAACGCAGATATTCGGTAGATGGTACCGAAACTTCAGAACCTGCATCATTTTTCAAAAGGCATCTTTTTACAGATCGATATCTTGTCTCCGTTAAAGCCTGAAAACATTGTCTATCTTCCAGCTGACTGCTTATATCTCCGCTGATAAGGTCTGTCAGTCTTCCTCCGCTGAAGATGACAGTCTGAGAAAAAAGCGGAAGGGCGACGTCAAGATGCAGAGGGTAAGCATCCAGATGGTCAGTATATTTTTTAACCGTATTGATTTGTAGAATGCTGTTTTCGGTATTCCAGTTACGAAGATCTCCCGTATTGTAAAGCATTAGAATCCCTCTCTCTACCGGCGGGATTCCTGTCTGTCTGAAATACTTGATTTGATGGAGACGAATCGTTGCGCTTGCAGAAATTTTATGATTGTTGAGATGGTTCCTGAGCTGATGAACAAGAAAAAAATAATTCTTTTTTGTAGAAAGACTCCAGTCGCAGTCAATCTGAATGTCATTAAAATAAATATTATTTCTTTCCTGAACAGTTATAATTTTTTTTATTATATTTTTTGAAAGATGCTGAAGCTCATCTGGATTTCTGTTTTTTAAAGTGCGGTTTGTAATAAAAACAAGTCCTGATATTTGCGTTCTTCCGAGGTCTTTCAATAACTGAAGGCCTTCTTTTGTAAATTTTACTGAAGCAACCGGAACAGGATGATTTTCCGAATCCAGGTCCACATCAAATAATCGGAAAACAATTTCCTGAAGTCTAATTCTTTTAATAACTTCTGCTTCCCTCGCATCAGGAGAAAATACAGTTCGAAAAAAATAAATTGAAAGATTGGAAAGAGCAGGAACTTTTTCGCCTTCATATTCTGGCGAACTGCCGAATACATTCTGATTCTGATAGCCTCCCTCCTTGCATGAGAAATGAAGGATCAGCAGAAATAAAAAAATCTTTCTGGCAAAAGCAGGGGGGATCCGCTTCCATAAAGATCCAGAGATATATTTTTTACAGATAGGCATATATGATCTGACGGCATTGTATTTATACTGACGATGACTGCAGATTCAAGATTCTGCAGTATTTTTCAAGCAGCGGTATCCTGCAACAGAATCAATATTTTGATTGATTCTGCAAAAAAATTCCTCAAAAGAAAACGGCTTTGTAATAAAATCATTTGCTCCGGCCTTCAGCAATTTCACAGAAATGTCGGATTCATCAGATGCAGAAATACTGATGATGGCAAGATCATGACGGGAAAATTTTTCTCTAGCCTTTAATATAAATTCTTCGCCGTCCATATTCGGCATGTTATAATCGGTAATGACTAAACAAATCTCATTTCTACATTCTTCTAAGATCTTCAGCCCTTCAGTTCCGTCAGCAGCCTCTAATACCGTTAAAAATTGCCTTTCCAATAGTTCCCTTACCAACAGTCTGGTTGTTGACGAATCATCCACAACCAGTACCTTTCTTGATTTGTTCTCCAGAATGCGCCGAATTGTATCGATTAAATAATGGATTTCATGCTGTCTTTTTTTTATGATATAATCAATAACCGGTTTTTTCATCATATAGTTTCGCAATATTCCATCCGTAATGGATGTCAGAATAATCGGCGGGATGCCAGCATTGAGGACCATATCGACAACTCCGCCCTGCGGCGAATCAGGAAGATTTAAATCGAGTATGGCAAGAAAAAAATCCTGGCGAGAAGACTGAAGGATCTGCCTTGTAGCATTTTTAGTTCTGACAGCTTCCACTTCAATATTGAGTTCATTTTGGATAGCAGATTGAATTGCTTCCTGTATTGCAATGCTGTCTTCTACAAGTAATATTTTATGTTTCTGCATTGAAAAAACCGAAATTCAAACATTTTTAATGTAACAGATATATCACAATAGAAAGGAAATCCAGTCAAGAAAAATATTGTATAAGCAATCAATGACTTTTTAAGGGAATTATTCGATCATACAAATGGGAATTTAATACACTATGCTTATCCATTCATTGGAAATGACCGGATGACAGAACTTCCGGCATAAACTTCATAAACGGAAACGCGGTCAGGATTCCTTAATTTTATTATTTCGTGCTATGAGCACTTCAGGGTTCCCGGGCAAAGCTACAGTCAGATAT
>JAOUOA010000454.1 GCA_029880625.1 Spirochaetia bacterium | reverse complement strand
TGTTCCTTCGCTTTCTGATGATGCAAATGCAATGTTTCCGCCATGAACTTTCGTAATCAAGTATGCACTGTACGTGCCGATTCCCGTACCGCCGGTCTTACCCACTGTTGAATATCTGTCAAAAAAATTCTCACGGATGGATTCAGGGATCACTCCAGTATTATGAATTTCAATATTACAATAACCATTTCTGTCTTTAAAGATTTTAATTTTTACAACGTCATTTTCAGACGAGGCTTCTACCGCATTTTTAATAATATTTACAAAAAGACTTTTCAGATGCAAATATGCGCCGAAAACCAATAAAGAATCTCCATCCTTCAGCAAGCCGTTGTCTCCTGAAAGATCGATTGAAACAGATCTGATCTGAGTAAATTCTGATAAACCAAGAACAATCTCTGCAATAAGAGCTGGCAGATTGACTTCTTCGGGATAAACAATATATGTTCCTGTTTCCATTTTATACAGATCAAAGGAATTATTGATAATATCGAGAATCTCTCTTGAATTTTTATTTATACATGATGACATCTCGTGAACTTCTTTTTTTGATGAACTTTCAGAAATCATCAACAGCCGCGATAAGCCTATAATTCCGGAAAGTAAATTTTTTAAATCATGCCGCAGAAGCTGTTCCGTGTCGTCTTTTAATCGTTCAATTTTTTTTCTTTCTGTAATATTTTCTTTCAGGGCAACAAAGTTGGTAATATTTCCTCGGCCGTCAAAAATGGGAGATATAACAGACTTTTCCCAGTAAAATTCCCCGTTCTTTTTTTTATTCTGCAGTTCACCATGCCATTTTTCACCGGACAATATCGTCTTCCAGAGTTTTTTATAAAGATACGGCGGATTCAATCCTGATTTTAGAATTCTGGGTGTTTGTCCTATAACTTCTTCAAGAGAATAGCCCGTCTCTTCTGCAAATGTGCTGTTTATATATTCAATTTTTCCATTTTTATCTGTGAGCACGATTGAGACAGGATATTTATCAACTGCCGGTAAAAACTTATTCACCTCGGATTTGATAAAATTATTTTTCCGCATATCTCTGAGAACTGTGATAAAAGAAGATTCGCCTTTAAAAAAGATTGAAGATATTTTTATATCAAGTTCAATAATTTCACCATCGGCACATTTAAATCTTACTTCCTGAAGACGCGATATCGTTTCTTTATTTTTTGACAACTTGGTGAAATATTTCTCCATGATTCTATGATATTTTAGATCCAGAATATTTTCAAGTGACGGATCGCTTAAATCTTCCAGAGAAGAAACTTTTAAAATTCCACGGGCATACTTATTTATAAAAAGAATATTTTGGGAGTCATGGATCAAGATTCCTTCCGGTACAGATTCCAAAATATCCTCAGAAGTATTTTGAATTTCTAAACACATATTTTCAGATGTATACAATTTTAAGTCCTTTTAAATCCATAAATGATCATGCAGAAAAGCAAAACAGATTTCAAAACCATATTTCCATCGATATGATGCACATCACAGCAGAAAACCTTCTATTATACGGCTGAGATACACCGTCTTTTTACTTAATTATATTATATTGTTCAATTTGCGCAATCACATTTAATAAAACTACTTTTCATTTTTTATTTTTTTTTTGAACTTTAATAAACTAATCAAAGACGCAATATATTTGCCTAAATCTACGAAGTATTTTTTATGCTGCAGAATTATGTTAAATTTATAGAAGCCGTGATGAAGCAGATACTCCGTAGATTTACCAATTCAGAGAGGCTGGCCTAATGGATTCTACGGAGTACTCATTGGTTATCACGACATTTCTTTCATTATAATTTGTATCAAATATGTCTTTAATTAAGATCGAAGATATGATTTAATAAACATACCGGTTCCGCCAGATAGGAAAGAAGTTCCGGCATCAAAAAGCAGCGATCCCCTGGCTTTTAGATGCAATGAATACGTAGTTTTACCAACATAAATGAATTTGATCTGTTTTTAAAAAGAAAAAAAGCCTTCCGTAAACAGAAAGCTTTTTTTAATGCGGCTGTTAATTCTGCCGCAATGTACTGATTAACACAAAAGAATCTTATTACTTGTAACGCTCAACTTCACGAAGAACATTTTCAAGGATTACATCGTATGCTTTTGCAACCGGGCCTTCTCCGTCTTCCAGAACAATGGGCTTGCCGGTTTCGCCGGATTCCATAATTTCTTTCATAATGGGCACGCTGCCGAGCATAGGCACGTTGTATTTCTGGCTGAATTCTTCCGGTCCTTTTGTTGAGAAGATATGAGTTTTATGACCGCATTCAGGACAGATAAACTCTGACATATTTTCAACCACACCAAGACAGGGAACACGAACCTGATTGAACATCGAAAGCGCTCTCGATGCATCAAGTAGAGCTACATTCTGAGGAGTACTTACAATGATCGAACCGTCAAGATTAATCATCTGTGCAAGAGACAGCTGAACATCACCTGTTCCCGGAGGAAGATCCACAAGAAGAAAATCCAGCTCACCCCACTGTACTTCAAAAAGAAATTGCTCTATCGCCTTTCCCAGCATGGGACCTCTCCAGACGACCGCCTGGTCTCCTTCCAGTAAAAATGAAAACGACATAATTTTGATGCCGTTCGATTCAGTTGGATGGATTCTGTTGTTATCATCTGCTTCAAGAGCCAGTCTTCCATCCATTCCAAAAAGGCGTCCCATGGAAGGTCCGTAAACATCTGCATCGAGAATCCCGACCTTCATGCCTCTTCTCTGGATAGCCGCAGCAAGATTTGCTGTTACTGTGGACTTACCAACACCGCCTTTTCCTGATCCGATGGCTATGATATTCTTGATTCCTTTGATTTTTCCTTCCTGGCTTTCAATTTTAAGCTCGGGATCTGTTTCAAATTTGATGACAAGCTTTTTGGGAAGATTCAGCTCTCTGGTTGCAGTTCTGATTGCTGCTTCAAGAGCAATTTGAGCCTTTTTTTCGCTATTGGGAGTTTTGATTACCAGCCGAAGGGAATCTCCTTCCTCTTCCAGTTTTCCAAACATACCAAGGCTCATTATGTTTTCTTTATAGGTTGGATGCTCAATGTTACCCAGAACATCCTTTATTTGTGATTCAATTGTTGCCTGATCCATGTGTCCTCCACAATTATTACATTCTATATTAATAAGAATCTCATGATACGCCAAGGTTTTAAAATGTGAAAATACGG
>JAOUOA010000654.1 GCA_029880625.1 Spirochaetia bacterium | reverse complement strand
TCTTCCATTTGCAAGAAGTGAGCGCTCGAGATTAATTTTATCACCCACAGAGAGGGTTCCAAGCATGGATTTTTCAAGGGTTTCTTGAATTGCTGTGACCTGGTACGTTTTTTTTTCCAGACTGACTTTTTCTACAGTAAGGCAGACTCCGTTATGTGCGAGGCTTTGATCAGATCTCAATTCAGAAGCAAGTTCGCTGGAAATAATGAAGGTTTGATTCCCATCATTCGTGATAATTTTTTGAACTTCACCTATTGTCTCAATGATTCCTGAAAACATCCTCTATACTCCCTGGATCGGATAATCTATGACAAGAACATTTTTTTTAGAGTAAATAATTTCGATTGCAAATTATGTAACACTCAAAAGAAAATGTGCAATAATCAAGTCAGAAAAGGGAGATTTTTTAAAACTTAATATAAAGCCATGAAAGATACTGTTGAAGAAAACCAGTCTATTCACCATTCAATCAAAATTAACTCCTCACCGGTCTTGCTTTATAGAGCGATTACGTCACAAACTGAGCTTCGAAAATGGTGGGCGCCCAGAGTAATCAATTCAAGGGGGATCATTGCCTACAGTGAAGGCAATGAGATTGAAATGCGTCTCATACAGCAGGAAACAAACCGTATGGTACGCTACAGCTGGCGCCCAACTACATGGCCCGAAAATTTTCCAGAAACTACTATAACTTTTATAATTGAAGATTGTGGAGTATCCCGTAATAAAACTGGAGAAGGCGTACGGCTTCTTGTTCTTCACGACGGATGGGTGGATGAAAATGAGAAAACCGAGCAGGAAAAAACCTGGCAACAAGCCCTGTTAGCCATCAAAAATTATTTGGAAGGCAAGAAGTTCAAGATATGGTGGAGTACCGAAATTGATGAATCTAAATTTCAAATGATAAAATTCCCGGCACTAAAGCAATTCTTGGATAAAATCGACAAAGATAATAAAGGAAAACCAGAAAAAAAATTAGCCTCAAAAAACATTTACGACTTGTGTCGAAACATAGAAGAACAGGGACAGTGGTATATGAAGGGTGAATCATCCGAGGTTGAATTTCGAAACGGAGAAAGAAAAATTTTCAGTATACTGAAAAATGGAAATATTCTGTTTTGCTGGCGCGAACTGGAAACACTTCTTGGCAAAAAAACATTTCAATTTTTGACAAATCGATTATCTCTAGAACAAAATATTGATATTCACATTGGGAAAAGTCAAGATAAAATTCCCGGACATCTTCTTATTGTTGAATCCTTAACGCAATGGTTGATAGATGTTATTCATCAATGTGGAGACAACTAACGAGGCGATCATAACGAAACCAACGTCCCGTTCGTTATAGATATCTGCTCTTCCATATTTTAATTTTATTTAGATTTTTCTGGCAGTTTTTAATAATATATTCTGAAGCTGATACTGCATCCTCATAAAAACGACGGCCCGTAGCTGGAAGATCGGAATTTTCTGTAGGAACATTTTTCTTTAAGATAATAAGAAGTCGGTTAAAAATAGTTAAGATTCTCGTATACGTTTCCATTATTGCATGGCGCATTTCATAGCGTACAGTAAATTCCATTTTTTGCTCATCCCCTATTACTGCATCAATTCTGGTTAACTGTTCTGGTTTCAATCGTCCAAGGTAATAACTCAATGGCCGGGGATAGGATGTTAACTCTTTATAGTAATTAATAGTTTCATCGCAGCTCTGGATACATTTCAGATCGATCTCCCGAATTAGGTCGTTAATATCGCTACCGGAAGCCGGACTAAATACTCTGGAGTTTTTGATCATATTTCCCACTCCGCTCATTCTACCCTTCATTTTTTCAAAATCTTCCATGCAATCCTTCATGAAAACTTTTTCATAAAAAAGATCATTCGATTGTTCATTGTCAAAAATGAAATCTTCAGATTCAGTCTCTGAATCCGGCATATCAGGGCGATAGGACTTCTCTAGTTCTTCTAATTCTGACGAAACTGGTGTTATCTCATTGCTTTGTAATTTTTCGTCAAAAGATACATTTAAGGGTTTCGATTGT
>JAOUOA010000091.1 GCA_029880625.1 Spirochaetia bacterium | reverse complement strand
CATCGCTCTGTGAATATGGAGAAGAACTCCGTTATCACGGCACCACTGTGCAAGACCTGTATTGGCAGTAAAACCGCCTGTCAGGAAGTCATGCATGATGATGGGAGCGCCGATTTCTTTTGCGTATTCAGCACGCTTGTACATTTCTTCTGGAGTAGGAGCAGTTACGTTAAGATAGTGACCTTTTCTTTCTCCGGTTTCCTGCTCAGCTTTATTAATGGCTTCCATTACGAAGTCAAAACGCTGACGCCATCTCATGAAAGGCTGAGAGTTTACGTTTTCGTCGTCTTTTGTGAAGTCCAGACCGCCTCTGAGGCATTCGTAGACTGCGCGTCCGTAATTTTTTGCGGAAAGGCCGAGCTTTGGCTTAATGGTGCATCCGAGCATTGGACGACCATACTTGTTCATGATATCTCTTTCTACTTCAATACCATGGGGAGGTCCATTACATGTCATTACATAAGCAATGGGGAAACGCACGTCTTCCAGCCTCAGGGAACGAACGGCTTTAAATCCGAATACGTTACCAACGAGTGAAGTAAATACGTTAACAACAGATCCTTCTTCAAAAAGATCAATGGGGTATGCAATAAATGCATAAAAAGCTTCATCATCACCGGGAACGTCCTCAATTGCATAAGCGCGTCCTTTGTAATGATCCAGGTCAGTTAAAAGGTCCGTCCAAACCGTAGTCCATGTTCCAGTGGATGATTCTGCTGCAACTGCAGCGGCTGCTTCCTCTCGGGGCACACCGGCCTGCGGAACAACTTTAAAACATGCCAGAAGATCAGTATCTGAGGGAGTATAATCCGGCATCCAATATGTTTCGCGGTATTCTTTAACACCAGCATTATAGGTTTTTACTGCCATGAGCAGCCTCCTAATTTTTCAAATTTTATTTTGGTCCAGTATCTTTTACCATTTTCAGATTGCAGGGATATGAAAAATATTTTTATCCCTAAGGTTTGGTAAAATCCAGATCCAGCTTTTAAGTCCGGACCAATTTTTTGATACTTAATTAAAAGTCAACTAAATAATACTATCATTAAATTATTTATTTTAAATTTATTTTAGTTTTTATATTATGTCTCTTCCAAATTAGCCTTTTCGTTAATTTACATATATAAGAATACTTTCAATATTGAATACTTCATAAATCAAATAATTTAGAAAGCCTTCTATAATATATGTAAATATGTATGAATTTATTAAAATTCGTGAGATTAAATAAAAAAAATTTATGAATTGTTTTATTCTGTTTTTTTTATTGTGGTATTGCTGAAAAATGAATTTAATTTACGGTTCTGTTCCGGACATTTGATCTGATATATGATTCGGAATATCTTCATTCAATTAAAATGATTTCGACAGCAGTTTAAAAATCAATTTAGCAGATTGATTTTGGGAGAATTTATGATAACCAAAACAGACGGAAGACTTTCAGAGGATTTTATTAAAAAAGCCAGAGAGATCCGTCTTGCTGCATTTGATGTAGACGGCATCATGACGGACGGATCACTGTATCTGGGAGACAATGGGGAAGAAATCAAGGCCTTTCATTCGCTTGACGGACATGGATTAAAGATGCTGAAAGCATCAGGAATTGATCTGGCCATTATAACAGCAAGAACTTCAGAACTGGTTAAGCACAGAGCAGAAAATATCGGAGTCAGCCACATTTACCAGGGTGCAGAAAATAAACTGGATTCTTTTCAGGATCTTCTCCAAAAACTTAATTTGAAACCTTCTCAGGTTGCTTATATGGGCGACGACCTGGTCGATCTGCCTGTTTTAACCCGATGCGGACTTTCCATTTGCGTTCCTCATTCTCCTGAAGAAGTTAAAAAAAGAACCGATTTAACCACAAGCCTTAATGGCGGACACGGAGCGGTAAGAGAATTCTGCGATTTACTGATGCTGGCACAGGGCTCCTATGAAGAACAGCTGAAAAAATATCTGGAATAAGTTTTTCAATCATAATCGTTAAACACTTCTCTCAATATGAAAATGTTCTATAATTTTCCCGATTGTTTTAAAAGCTCATATCCCAGAACAGAGTAGCATATTTGCGCTAGATGAGATGTGTCGCGCCAGTAAGGACAGCTTTTTAATATTTCATCGCCGTTATAAAACGGAACTCCGGTATTTTTAATCATTTCATAATAGGCAGGCCAGAATGTTCTGGAAAATTCATAAGGATCGTTGATCTGAGCCTGGTAGGTTTCATGTACGGGCGGAAGCCAGATAATTACATCAATATTTTTCTTTTTGAACATTTCGACAATTTTCAGAAAGATCTCAAACATGTGCGGGCCCGCATAGAAATCCTTCATCATGCCATTCTGTTTTATCAATTGAGCGTAGCCAATAAATTCCTTTTTTTCTTTTTCAGAAAGGAATCCCTGTTTATGATAAGAATTGTCCCTCAGATAATTGAAATACATTAACTGCTGTTCCTCAGTAAAGATAGGCATTTCTTCGTAAGACAAATTCCGTGCAGCAAGTTTTTTTACAACAGTTTCAAAATGGATTCGATACCTGTAGCTGGTAAAAAGAAACCTTGTAATTGAGTCCAGTTTTAAATTAGGTGGAAGAATCGAAAAATATTTAAATATAAAATCATTGCTGTGATAGGCCTGGGCCCATCTCTGCTCGGAAAGTTTTTCATTAAATAAAAATTCCGACGCTTCAATAACAATTAAATTCGGATAAAATGAACTGTTCTCTATACCGTCTGCAAGCGAAAGAAGCGTTATCATATCAATTTGAGCAATCGACAGCGAAGAATTAAAGTTGTATTTTCTCATTTTTAATTTTGCTTCTTCAGGCAGAAATTCGTTATCTGAAAGATCTTCATTTACATAATAAAAAGGAATGGATCTGGAAGAACCGAGAAAAATAATATTTCTGCTCTGCTGACTTTCTGTTTCTTGCGCCAATTTATTCAGTATATTTTCCGTATTGTGTATGAGAACAGACTGCTGATTAATTCCTTTACTTCCTATTTTACGGATAATCTCAAAGGAAGCCAGTCTGTCCAGAAATACAATGGGAAGAAATACAATCAGAGGATAAAGATATTTTAAATTCAGGTTCATAATATTAAAATTGAAAATAAATAAATTTAATTCCCGTCAGTTCTATTTTAATCATCTGCGTATATAAAATTACCACAGAAAATATTATCGCATAATTCATTTTCTTTACAAGATAAGGCTTGAGGGTATTTTTTTTCCACTGTATGGAATGGGCAATTAAAAAAAACACGATATACCTTCCCAGACTTTCCAAACCTTCTGCCTTTTCGCCTGTATTGTCCGCAAGACCCTCAAAAAGGTTTGCAATTGCAGTTAAATCTGAAGCTCTGAAAAAAATCAAAGAAAATGTCCATAAAAGGTAGATAATAACTGGCGAAAGAAAATTATATATTTTAAACTGATTCGGCTGAGTAATTTTTTCTGCCACAAGATAAAATCCCTGAAGGATACCCCAGATTAAAAATGTATAATTATTACCATGCCATAAACCTCCCAGAACCATGGTTAAAAATAAATTTAAATAATTTCTCAATCTCGAAACTCTATTCCCGCCAAGAGAAATATACAGATAATCTCGAAGCCATGTGGAAAGTGTGATGTGCCACCTTTGCCAGAATTCTTTAAAAGAACGGGACAGGTAGGGGGCGTTAAAATTTTCAGGAATTGTGATTCCAAGAAGTTTTGACATTCCTCTGGCCATGTCCGTATACCCTGAAAAATCCAGATAAAGCTGCAGGGGAAAAACAAATATGGCCCCAGCAATACTTGCTGTATTGAAGGATGCAGGCGATGCATATACCTGATCCACAATACCGGCGAAACCGTCTGCAATAATAATTTTTTTAAATAAACCAAATACCAGCAGCAAAATTCCTTCTCGCGCTTTATCAATATTAAATGTAATATTTTCTATCTGATGAAAAAAATCTGAATGCCTCATTATTGGTCCGGCAATCAGCTGGCCGAAAAATAAGATGAACAAAGTAAAACGCATGAATCCTGGATCATCTTTGCAATTTCCACGTCTGGCATCTATGATGATAGCCAGGATTTGAAATGTGTAAAAACTTATAGCAAGAGGAAGAATGAGGGGAACAGATTCGTGTATTGATTTGAAAATTTCATAACCTGTTAAATCGTACAGAAGCCGCACTGTTACAGGAATGTACTTAAAAAAAATTAAGTTACCAAGAAGTAGAATTACTCCAATTATAAAAAAATACGTCCGGGTGTTTTTCAGAACCATCCGGAAAATAATATATCCGGCAACAATTATCGAAAAAAAATGAAGAAAATAGAAAACATCCCAGTAAGCATAAAAAAAAGCAGAGGCGAGAATCAGCCATAAAAGCTTAAATTTATTATTTAAATTCCAGTAAACAAGGTATATGACTGAAAAAAAATATAAAAATGGAAGCGAATTAAATAGCATAAACGTGAATTAATTTCTTTGATTTCTTCACACGCAGGTATTTGGCATAATAAAAATTTCAGGCCGGATGTCAATACTCTTTCCTTTATCTATACATATGTATATTCTGAGTAAATTTATGTAAAATTTCTTCTTAAGCAAATAGTTTTTTTTTATGATAATCACAAAAATACCGTCATACTTTTAAAATATGAGTTTGAAAATTTTAATCATTGATGACAGTGTTGAATATCTAAAAGTAATTTCAGCACAACTTGAAAAGTACGGACATGAAGTCAAAACCGAACTGAAACCGGCAAGAGGTTTGATCAAGATTCTCAATAATGAAATAGACATTGCATTGATAGATTTTTTAATGCCGGAAATGGACGGGCTTCAGGTTCTGGAAGGATTCATTTCTGAAAAGCCTTTTTTTCCAGCAATCCTTCTCACAGCTTTCGGCTCTTCAACTCTTGCTGTAGAATGGCTGAAAAAGGGAGGTTCCGATTATATTGAAAAACCAATCGGCAGTTTTGAAATCCTGGACTTAAAAATCCGGCTTGCCGTTTCTCAATCTATTTTAAATCAGAACAACCACCAAAATAAAAGCTGGGTTTTATCAAACGATATCCTTTCTTCAATTTCCAGCCATATTGAAGCAAATGTTAAAAACATAAAAAAGAATCTGAATACATTGCGGAAAGAAAGCTTCTGGAAAGAAGTTTCGCCTCTTGAAACCTATATTGATTCTATTGAAAAAATCAGTATCAAAATCAAGTAGCTTTCTTTTTTGTTTTAGGTTTACTGGTTTCGCATGAAATAAAAGACGACATAAATGAAGAAAAATCATCAATATGAAGAGCCGGACTGATGCAGTAGCCCTGGGAAAACTCACATTTCATTTCTTTCAGAAGATTATAGACCTCCTTACTTTCAACTCCTTCTGCAACAACAGAAAGCCCCAGATTGTGTCCCAGTTCTATGGTTGATTTTACAATAACTTCATCATCTTTATTTTTTGCCATTCCCATAACAAAAGATTTATCAATTTTTAATTCCTTTACTTTTAATTTTTTCAAAAGCATCAAAGAAGAATACCCCGTGCCGAAGTCATCAATTGAAAAACGAATCCCTACTTCAGATAATTCCTCAAGTATCCCCGGAATCCTCGGATTTTCACCCATTACAGCGCTTTCGGTGATCTCCATCGTAACAGAACCGGGCCGGGGCTTCCATTGATCCAGAGCGCTTTTGACCTGTTCTGGAAATTCAGGATCACGCAAATTGTACATTGAAAGATTGATTGAAACATCAAGATCATGACCTGACAAACTCCATTCCTTCTGCTGCGAAAGAATTTCTTTCATTGCCCATGCAGTAAAATTTCGAATCAGACCTGTCTGCTCAAGAATAGGAATAAATAAATCCGGCATATAGATGCATTCCTGGGGATGATTCCATCTGGCAAGAGCTTCGACTCCTGTAATAACTGATTTTTGCATATCAACCTTGGGCTGATAATAAAAAGTAAAAGACTGATTTTGAATTGCATTTTTTAAATCACTCATTAATGCAAGACGGCCCGTGCTGTGAACATCTTCCTTGGGATTGTAAACGGCATAATTTGACTTCACTTTTTTCGCAACATACAGCGCTACATCTGCACACTTGAGAAGAGCTGAAACATCTGTACCGTGTTCAGGATAATGCGCAATTCCAACGCTTGCAGAAATTGAAAAACTCTGATCAAAAAGATCAAACGATTCATCAAAAACCTTCATGATTTTTTCTGCAACCTGCAGAGCTTTTTCATTGGATGATACAGGAAGAACAATTGCAAATTCATCTCCCCCCAGCCTGCCGATCGTGTCAGGAGGCGATAAGATGGATTCCAGTTTATGGCTGACAAGCTTTAATAGCTCATCGCCTACATAATGTCCGAGTGTATCGTTGATTTCCTTGAAATGATCCAGATCAACCATCAAAAGAGAAGAAACAGACTTGCTTTGAAAAGCTCTTACAAGAGCATTACGAAGCCGCTCCTGAATCATCATGCGGTTGGGAACATTCGTAAGATGATCGTAATGCGCCAGCTTTTCAAGATCTTTATTTACAATGACAAGTTCTTTATTCAGTTTAGAAAGTTCGATTTGATATTTTTCCGAACGAATCATTGCGAATTCAAGCTTTTCGTACGCCTGGGCATTTTCAATCGCAATGCTTACCTGGCTTGCAAACATGGTTAAGAGATCGAGATCACGTTCATCAAAATCACTTCCATTCAGTTTATTCATTCCGGCAATACCGCCGAGAAAATGATGCTTGCCGATCAGGGGAACAAGGATCATCGTTCCAACCTGTTTTTCCCAGGCATTCTTTTCATCTTCGCTCAATTCGTTGAGAACACCGCGCCACCAAGCCTTTTTGTTCTTCCAGACCCAGCCGCAAACGCCAAATTCAAGAGGAAGACTTTCTCCTACAATTTCATCTGCATATTTACCGGCGCCGGCTTTGTAAGTATATTGATCCAGCTCTTTTTCAAGAACTGGAACCAGAACTGTTTCGCAGTTCAGGAGGGCTTTAGCCCGATCAGCAACCATCTGAAATACATCTTCGAGATGTAGCTGGCTGGTAATGGCATCTGAAATTTCTTTTAAAAGGGCGACTTCATGCTCTCTTTCTTCCAGCTTTTTCAGAAGCTCTTTTTTATTTTCAGATCTCTCTGTCATTCAGAACCTTTTACAATCCACAGTATCTATGTATTTTTTATACAGAAAAATGATCTAAATTATTAAGATTTTCCGTATTTACAGCAGCCAATTTTTTACCTAAATTTCAGAAACTGATTCTTTTTTGCTCGCATTTAAGTTTTTAGAATTGTTTCAAATAAATTTCAAGAATTTTTTTATTTTGAACTAGAATTTACACTGAAAAACGTTAAAATTATTTATAGAAAAGTTCAAACATCTTTAAGCTTTCTATAAAGATAACGATATTTTCGATCGATCTTAAATTGACGGGACGAATTTTCTCTTATTGTATAAACTAAGCTCTTTTAACTAATGATTTTTCAGTAATATTTTAATCGGCCATTTAAATCAATAGATTGAATGATTGTGAATTGAATTAAATTCAAAACTTGCTGGCATGAAACCGGCAATGAAATCCAATAATTTTTTTCAACACCTATCTTTATTAAACATTGCTAATATATATAAATTTTAATTTCATCAATTCAAAATGCACCTGAAGAAATTCTACCGACATAAATGTTAATGAAGATGTAATTTAAATTACTTAAAAATTATGTTAGGACAATAAATATTTACGACTGTTTTAATTTTTATGATTCAAAATTATTATTTTTTAATGAGACAGTTTGATTTTTTTAATATATTTCAAACAACTTTTGAATCATACTCAGATCGAGTTTTTCAGTCTTATTTTTATAATTATGTCTTTTTAATATTCTAAAAATGGTAAGGAGGTAATTTTCATGTTAAATTATTATTGCTTCATAAATACTAAATTTTTGTATGGATAAATTGCCCATTTTAGAGTTTTTTAAAATGAACTCTTCAAAACATGCCGGAATCAAATGGGTTGTCAGGAGAAAAATATGAATTTATTAAAAAAGAAAACCACAACAATTATTCAGACTGCTTTTTTAGCTGCAGGTTTATATGGAGTTTTTGCGATTGCATTTCCTTCATCCATACAAGCACAGGGAAAAAGCTGCAATTCAGCTTGTTCTCTTTACTATGATTGTTTTTCCATTGCTTTTCAATATACTGATGAAGGAAAAACTGCACAGGGTAAAGCAAACCTGAAAAAAAAGAAAAAAAGCATCATTAATAAATGCATTAAAGAATGCAGTACAAAACAGAGCG
>JAOUOA010000653.1 GCA_029880625.1 Spirochaetia bacterium | reverse complement strand
CCGTACCTTCCAGCTGCGCCATTAAATTGGTAACGGTAACATCTGATTTCAGATCAGGATATTTTTCCATTACAACCATCAATCTCTGCAAAGCTCCGGAAAGTTCCCCCTGGGCCTGCTGAAATCGATTGAAAGCTGCTTGATCATTGAGGAGTTCTGGTGAAGCTTGAATGGATCCTGCTCTGGACCGGGCTTCTGTGACTTTGATCAGAACATCTTTTTCCTGCTTCATATACCCCTTGACTGAATTTACCAGATTGGGGATTAAATCGGATCTTCTTTTGTATTGATTTAACACTTCAGACCAGGACGCGCTTACTTCTTCATCCATAACCTGTATGGTATTGTAGCCGCACGAAGAGTTCAGGGTTAAAAATACGCCTGTTATTAAAATATGAATTAAATATTTCACTTTCATGATATATCTCCAGTTAGTTGCAATATATAATAAATGCAGGAATTCAGCAACCATTATAATCTTATCCGGAATGTATTTTGAAATACAATATATTGAAATACATAAAAATTAGAAAAAAAATGTCCCTTTACATATATCTGCATGATATCCGATAGTATACATACATCAGGATAATTCATATTGTATTAACAAAACAAAGGGGATGGGAGTATATGCAGATAAAAAAAACTTTCAGAATGATTCTTATTGGTTTACTATTCTTTCCTGTAAGCTTAATTTCAGAAAATCAAAAAGGTTCAGGTTCACAGAACAATTTAAAAAGATTTTCCCTGGGATTATCCATTGTGGATTCCAATCCGGCAATCAATACACGATTTTATTTTATGGAAGACCAATCTCTGGAAGCAACGGTGGGAGCTGTAGAGGGAGGAGTTTTTTTTAATATAGCCTATCTCTATGATTTTGTAAAAACTGGTGAAGACAACTTTTTTAAATTTTACGGCGGCAGCGGTTTTATTTCTACTGTAGTGAGTGTAGATACAGGATTTTTAGGAGAGAAAAAAACGTACAGCGCCACTGGACTCTGGCTTCCGGTCGGTATTTCCATAAATTTTTTGCCTGTTGAGTTATTTGCTGAATTGGATGTTGTTGTTTTTGTAGGAAGCTATTCCGGATCAGATCTGACCTATTCACTGGGAGGCAGATTTTATTTTTAATTATGAAAACTCTTTCCAGATAGTCTCAGGATTTTGCGGTTGAGTTTTCCAGCGATTGTGCGCCCATAAATAATCTTCCGGATGCTCCTGTATTCTTTTTTCCAGAATTTGTACCCAGGAATGGGTAAAAGCTTTTTCCCATCGTTCTACATCATCTCTGGGGATGTCCGGCCGCTGGATTTCCTGGAATTCAAAAAGGAGTCTTTTTTTTTCGTCTCTGTAAGACCAGACAAAGTAAACAGGAACCTCTGTGTTTCTGGCAACACTTGCCGGCCCCAGATACGTGGATGCCAGTCTGCCGAAAAAAGGGAAAAATTCACCGCTGCTTCTTGCATTCTGATCGGAAGTAAAAGCAACGAGATTTCCTTTTCTGAGTTTGCTGATGGTAATAAATGCATTTTGATCTATATAAATAAACTGCATATGAGCGCGGTTTCTGAGTTTTTCAACATATTGATTCATTATGGGATTTCTCTGTTTTTTTACCAGGGTATAAATATCCCTGCCGGAAAGTTTTCCAGCTAGAAATCCATGCCATTCCCAGTTTCCCAGATGCCCCAGAATGCAGATACCTCCCTGAGAATATATTTTTTTATGGGATTCTGCATCGGGAATGGGGACGAACCATTTTTGAAAAAAGGATTCGTCAATGGAAGGCGTTTGAATGAATTCAGCAAGCTGCCTGCCCAGATTGCGAACATTTTTTTTTATAAGTATTTTTTTCCAGGAGGCGCTTTTCTCCGGAAAGGAAAGATCAATATTTTTTAAGAGGGTTTTTCGTGTGGGACCGGCAATATAATACAGACCGACTGCCAGGGATTCGCAAATCAATGCGCGAAGAGAAAAAGGAATGATTCTTAATATTGAAAAAAAAGAAAAGGTGAAAATAAATTCCACAACATCAAAGAATTTTATTT
>JAOUOA010000090.1 GCA_029880625.1 Spirochaetia bacterium | reverse complement strand
GCAGGAAAGCCAGGCTCTTCTCGGACACCTGCGTGCTGCAGAAACCGGACAGAGAGGCTATCTTCTCACTGAAAAAACAGAATACCTGAAACCCTATTACAGCGGCAGAAAATTTTCCGAGGAATCCCTGAAAAAACTAAAACATCTGACAGCAGATAATTCGGAACAGCAGATCCTCCTTGATGAAATTTCCGGCCTCATAAAAATCAAGTTTCAAGAACTTGAACATACAGTCTCTCTTACTCAAAAAAACAAAAATAAACAGGCGATCTCAATCGTTCACAGTGATGCAGGGAAAAAATCGATGGATCAGATTCGCAGAAAATTGAAAGAATTCAACAGAACAGAAGAGAGTCTTCTGGAAACAAGGCAAACTTTATATGAAAAAGGAAACAAAAATAAGTTAATTCTGTATCTCACCGTATCTGCGACACTGATTATAATTCTCATCCTTCTTGCCATAATGACCCACAAACTGATTGTCATTCCAGTTACTGACTTAACAGAGACGGCGCTTCAAATGGTTGCAGGAAAGATGCCGGACAGGCGAAAAATAAAGAGAAATAATGAATTTGGAAAACTAGAAGAAGTATTTTTTAAAATGAGCATGTCTGTTCAGGAAAATCTTGCCAAATTACAGATCGCAAAAAATGAAGCGGAATTTAATGAAAAAAGTCTCTATGAAATCATCTGGAGTTCCGGTGTAGGAACATGGCAGTGGAATATAGACCATCAAGTTTTTTTAATCAACCAACGCTGGTATGAGATGCTAGGATACGATTCTGGAGAACTGGAGAATCTGACATATAACCAATGGAAAGATTTAACTTATCCTGACGATCTAAAAACAATCCTTCATCAAATGGATGAATTATTATCTGACCGGACAGATGTTTACGAATGCGAATCACGCAGACATCATAAAAACGGAAGCTGGGTCTGGATACTTGATAGAGGAAGAATCACAGAAAGAAACAAAGAAGGAAAGCCTGTGCGAATTTCCGGAACGACAGCGGACATCACAAATCGGAAAAAGGCAGAAATTGCAAAAAATGAATTTATTTCAACGGTCAGTCATGAACTCAGAACCCCCCTCACATCCATTAAAGGATCGCTTGCCCTTTTAAAATCCGGTGTCGTCCATGAACCGGAAAAAATCCAGACCATGCTGGAAATTGCTCTGAATAATTCAGACCG
Source organism: Spirochaetia bacterium (assembly GCA_029880625.1). Lineage (GTDB taxonomy): Bacteria > Spirochaetota > Leptospiria > Leptospirales > Leptonemataceae > JAOUOA01. The sequence goes on along the minus strand of JAOUOA010000090.1, from coordinate 7,165 downwards.
GCTGATTCTTTTGATCAATGACATACTTGATGTTTCAAAAATGGAATCTGGTAAAATGGATTTCCATTTTGAAATTCTGGAAGTACAGCCCCTCATCAAAGAAATCATCGATGCGAATACAGGTTATGCAGAAAAACACAAGGTAAAACTTCTGGCTTCCTCAATTCCGGAAAATATTACAGTACTTGCAGACAGAATTAGAATGATCCAGGTCTTTTCAAATTTAATCTCCAATGCAGCGAAATTTTCTCCGCCAAATGAGGAAATTTCATTATCCGCTTCTATTGAAAACAACACAATCATATTTTCGATCAAAGATCGGGGGCAGGGAATCCCGGAAGAGTTTCGGGATAAAATCTTTGAAAAATTTATTCAGGTCGATTCCTCCGATACAAGAGCAGTCGGAGGGACAGGTCTCGGACTTGCCATTGTAAAAGAAATCATCAATAAACATAAAGGTAAAATCTGGTTTGAATCAAGCGCAGGAAATGGAACTATATTTTATGTATCGATGAAAATCACCTGAAAGATTTATTTATCAAATTGATTAAATTTCTTTTGTGATTCTATACACCCATGAGATTATGATTGAATACTGCTGCAAGATCAGATTTTTGAATCTCCTTCAGTGGTTCTCCTAGATAAAAACCCTGAGAATAGTCAATATCAAGTTTACGAACTATATCAAAAACTTCTTTTGAATGGACGTATTCTGCAACTGTCTGGATATCCATGCGCTTTGCAAAATGCAGAATGGATTCGACAACACAAAGTGAATTTCGGTCTGTGTGAATATTTTTAATCAGAGATCCGTCCAGCTTGATAAAATCAGGTCTGATCCGGACAAGATATTCAAAATTTGAATAACCGCTTCCAAAATCATCAATCGCAATTTTAGACCCCATTTCTCGTATATTTTTCACAAATTCAATGATTTCTGAAAAGTTTTCAATCCCTTCCGATTCTACAATTTCAAAGATCATTCGCGGCGCCGCATCTCGGTTTTCTTCAAGAATGCTGTATATGTGCGCCTGCGAAACACTATCTGAAATATCTTCAATGGTCAGGTTTATTGTAAACCCGGCATCAAAATCCTTGAATGCCGAAACCGAACGAGAAATAATGGAACGAGTCAGGCCTTTGTAAAGTTTTGCTTTTTTCGCAACGTCAAGAAAATAAACGGGAGAGATGATTTCACCTTCATTTCCAATCATTCTTGCAAGGCATTCATATTTTTCAATTTTTCCGTTTTTGTTATTTACAATCGGCTGAAAAAAAGGAATGATTCTTTCCTCATCAATCGACTGTTTCAGTCGGTGTGTCCAGGTTAAATTCTGCGAGTATTTTTCAGACATATTCATCTCATCAGAATATACGGCCAGACTCTTTGTATTCTGCCGTGCATTTTTCACTGCCATATTTGCTGATTCGAGAATATTTTCTCTGCTGAACGAAATCCCCACAGTGAGCCGTACAGGAAGCTTAATGTAATCAATTGTAATCTGCTCAAAATGAATCAGATTCATAGCCTTCTCCATATTCTCAATAAAAATATCACTGTCTTCATTGTTACAATCAAGAATACAGTATTCATCTCCATTCAATCTGTATATTTCATATTTGTAATGCATGAAATTTATTTCAAGAGCATGGCCGAGAGCAATGATTACCATATCTCCATTTTGATTGCCGAAAAAACCATTCAATTCACTGAAGTTATCAATATTAAAAATCGCAAGTGCGGGTTTTTTGCATCTTTTCAGATCTTTTAAAAGTCTTGAACGTGAAAAATAACCGGTAAGCTTATCCACATAGTTCATGATGGAAAGTTCTTCTTTGCTTTTAACAATTTCTGTGATATCGTTTCGCATGGAAACGTATTCAATAATTCGTCCCGACTCGTCCCGTATCGGGACAATGGTAAGATCAACATAAAATGATTCGCCCGATTTTTTCAGGTTTTTAACTTTTCCTTTCCAGACCTGACCGGACTGAATTGTATACCGGATATCCCTGAACACATCCTGAGGAGTTTGAGGATGATGAAGAAGACTCTCATGACTGCCGATCAGCTCGTCTCTGGAAAAACCGGTCACAGAGCAGAAAGTATCATTAATATACAGAATATTACCTTTCAAATCAGACTTGGAAACAATGGAGGCTTCGTCCAGAACCATCTGAAGTTGACTGAGAAATGCAATTGTATTTTTCATTTCATCATGACTTGCGTCATGTTTTTCCAGAAAATTTTTCAGTTTATCATTCAGCCGGTCAATTGCTTTAAATGGAGAATCATAAAAATGAATTAAATTTCGAGTAATTACATCTGAATCCTTTTTTCCTGGCAGAAGTGATTGAGAACGGATAAGTCGCACGTTTAAATAAAACCTCTGAAAGAAACAATAAACGAAAAAAATAAATCCAGTTAAAAAAACTGCCTGGAACCAACTCTCCATGATAAACTGCCGTAAAAAATAAATTATCTCGCTCATAACATAAACCGTTCTCAAAAGATCTGCCGGCGTAAAGATACAGATCAAAATATTTTTTTAAATCCTCCGATCTGAATCCTGATGAATCCTGAGTCATCAGGAGAACCGTATGATTTATTACACGAAAATAAATCCAATTCAAAGCATAAAATTTCATATAACTTTCATCTGACAGGGTCAGCAATCCAGCAAATCGATGAGGCAGAAAGAGAATCTGGAATTCATTACGAATTTCCGGAATAAAATTCCTGCTTTCCTGTTGACCTGTATTTTATTATAATATATTAGATGGAATTGATCAACAGTTATGCACAGTTAAACAGCTCATTTTTTGAAAGGGCGCTGCCGAAAGATGTCAAAAATCCAACACTGATTCTCTGGAACGATTCGCTGGCTGAAGAATTAAATCTGCCGGCTGAACTCATAAGAGACAGAGAAAAACTGGCTCAGATTTTCAGCGGCAATGAACTCTATCCCGGATTTGATCCCATTGCCCTGACTTATGCAGGACATCAATTCGGAAATTTTGTTCCGCAGCTGGGAGACGGAAGAGCGCATCTTCTCTGCGAAATCAGAGACTCAAATGGAAACGGCCGTGACATTCAGCTGAAAGGCTCAGGACAGACAAGATTCTCAAGAAATGGAGACGGACTCTGTGCGCTCGGGCCTGCCCTGCGTGAATTTATCATGAGCGAATCAATGTTTTATCTAGGCATTCCCACAGCAAGAAGTCTTGCCGTGGTTGGAACAGGGGAAACAGTTTTTCGCGAAGGACAAAAACCTGGAGCCGTAGTTACAAGAGCTGCATCAAGCCATCTTCGCGTTGGAACTTTTGAATACTTTTCTGCAAGACAGGACCGGAATTCTCTTGAAATTCTTCTGAATTATACTATCCAGAGGCATTATCCCGAAATCACAGAAGAAAATATTCACGAAAAATCAATTCTGCTTCTTGAATCTGTTATAAACCGCCAGATTTTTTTAATTTCCGAATGGATGCGTGTCGGCTTTATTCACGGAGTCATGAATACGGACAATACGGCTCTTTCCGGCGAAACAATTGACTTTGGTCCCTGCGCCATGATGAATCAATACAATCCCGACACCGTATTCAGTTCCATTGACCATGCAGGACGCTATTCATTCGGCAACCAGCCTAAAATTCTCCAGTGGAACATGGCCCGCTTTGCTGAAACACTGCTTCTTTTGATTGACGAAAATCCAGACAGCGCAATTCAGAAGGCCCTTCCTTTTATCCAAAAAATTCCGGAAAAGTTTGACGCTGAATGGCTGAACATGATGCGGCGGAAAATCGGCATATCAATCCCCGCCAATAAAGACGATGAACTGATTCACAGTCTTTTAAACCTCATGGAGAAAAACAAAAGCGATTATACCAATACGTTCGATCTTCTCACGCGCATCATGGAAAATCAAGATAGAGAATATGCATCCGAAGAGCAGCTGAACGCGGTAGGAATCCTGGATTGGCGCGATCCATGGCAATCTAGACTCAAGCAGGAAAATAATTCAGATTTAAAGATCGCAGATCTGATGAGAAAACATAATCCCCGCATCATTCCAAGGAACCACCGCGTGGAAGAAGCAATCGAGGAAGCTGAAAATACCGGAAGATTCGAAAAAACAGAACGGCTTATTGAAGTGCTTCGTTCTCCAAACAGGATCAGCGATCAAAATGAGACATACCGTGAACCTCCTCCTGACGGCGATCAAAATTACATGACTTTCTGTGGAACGTAAGGCGGATTTAAAAATATATTGGCTCACAGAAAATATTCTTTTATCTCTATTCAAGCCTTAAAATAAATTTGCCGGATTCATTCAATTGATAAAACCATTCCTGAAAATAGAATGCTTAAATTGTTAAAAAATTACTACAACTCTCTGAATCATCAGAAAAGTTTTCTATTCTGCTTTTAAGATAATGATAATTTCAGTTCCATGATTGTCACCGGAAGATTGTTCACTGGAAACAATCCGAATATCTCCACCGTAACCTCTTACAAATGTCATGACAAGAGGCATGCCAAAACCGGTACCGACCTCTCCTGCAGTTCCTTTTCTGCTTGTTTTTTTTGTAATATCAAAAAGGTCATGAATCAAAGATTCTGACATGCCAATCCCCTGGTCTTTAATCGAAAGTTCTGCCCTGCCCTCCGCTTCTTTTGCAAAGATTTGAATTGTTCCTCCTTCGTCCGAAAATTTTATGGAGTTGGTGAGGATGTTGTTGATCACAGAGTTTATAAAAGTGGTTCGCTCTACACGGACCATCATTCCTTCCGGCAGATCCAGTTCTATTTGAATTTGTTTTTTCTGCACTTTCAGATCCAGCATTGCAAGCGATTCCTTGAGCATTTCGTCCAGAGGAGAAAGAGAAGTCGTTAAACTCAATTTATTTTCATCTACTGCCATCATCGTTCTGACACGCTGAATCAGTTCCAGCGAGTTCTGCATTGAATGGAGCATCGTCTCTTTCATTTCCTGCAGGATACCGGGCTTTGCTTCTTCCAGCTGGATTACATTCATAACAAACCCGATCGGATTGGTCAGGTCATGGCATAAAATATGCAGAAGCTCTTTTCTTTCATTGCTGATGCGGCTTATCGCTTCTCTTGCTTTTTGCAGATCAATGTGCGTTTTTACACGCGCAAGCAATTCTACAGAATTAAAAGGTTTTGCAACATAGTCCACAGCTCCGATCTCAAACGCGCGCGCAATATCCCCCACATCATTTTTTGCGGTAAGAAAAATAACAGGAATCTCTTTGGTTTTTTCGCCTGCTTTCAAAGCCTGACAGGTTTCAAATCCATCCATTTCCGGCATCATCACATCCAGAAGGATTAGATCCGGCAGAGATTTTTCTGCAGCCGCAAGCGCCTGCTTTCCGTCAGTTGCAGCCCTTACAAGGTATCCTTCGCCATCAAGAATATTTCCCACAAGCTTAATATTTTGCGCTGTATCGTCAACGACGAGGATTGTTTTTTTATCTTCTGCCATAAAAACCTCTCTTTTAAAATACTATAATTTCAATTCTTTTTGTTGCCAATCGAAGACGCTATCTCATGAAGTTTTTTTGATAATTTTCTAATTTCATCAACATCATACATATCCGCTGCACCTTTCAGATTTTCGGCCCATTCAAGTAAAGGCATATAATCATAATCTTTAATTTCGCTTTTAAACTTGTCTGCAAATCCTTTTATTTCGCTAAAATCAAGATCAGCGCAGACAGCATCGCACGTTTTCATCGCTTCTCCATTGAGTTTTCTCAGAATCGCATCGGCATTGACAGGGATCTCTGCATCTTCATATCGGATTTGCAGGTTACCCTGTTCTGCTTCCGGGATTCCTTCAACAAAAGAAAAATTTATAAATTTCTTGAAATATTCTGCAAGATCTTTTTTACTGAATGGTTTTCTCAAATACCCGTCTATGACTGACTCAATTTCATTCATTCGTTTTTCCATACCCGAAGCTGAAGCAATAATAATGGGTATATCTTTGATATCTACAATCTGCTTAATTTTTTTTACAGCTTCATAACCATCCATTACAGGCATTCGGAGATCCATAATCATGATGTCGGGCCTGTATTTTTCTGCGGATTCAACTCCTTCTTTTCCGTTCACCGCTTCGATAAAATTCAAACCGGAATGATCGAAATACCCACGAATCAGATCCCGGTTCGATTTTACATCATCCACAATCAGAACGCAAGCTTCTTCAAACCTGATTCTTTCACTGTTATCATCGCCTACATTATCTAAAAACTCTCCTTCTGTATAATGGACGCTGCGAAAAACAACCCTGAACTCGCTTCCCTGATCCATTTCGCTTAAGACTTCAATTTCACCATTCATTAAATTTGCCAGACGCTTTGAAATCGTCAGTCCAAGTCCGGTTCCACCGAATTTTTGACTGTGGCCTGCCTGTTGAGAAAATGCATCAAAAATATTTTCTTTTTCACTTTCTGAAATCCCGACGCCCGTATCCCTGACGCTTACAGTCAGATCAAGCTCCTCTTTTTCCGAATTGATTCCGGCGACACTGCATGAAATTTCAACGCCGCCGCTGCCTGTAAATTTGATCGCATTGGAAACGAGATTGATTACGATCTGCCGAAATCTAATTTCATCAAGATAGATGCTTTCGGGGATTTCTTCTGATACATTTAATTTTAAATAAATATCTTTTTCAGCCGCGCGATGCATAAACATTCTGTGTATTTCATCAAGGGTTTTTCCCGGATTAAAATAATTATATTCAAGAACGATCTTGCCGGCTTCCACTTTTGAAAGATCAAGAATCTCATTGAGCAGACGAAGGAGAAGCTTACTTCCCGACTTGATGGATTCCAGATATTTTTTTTCCTGAACATTGGTTATTTTTTTATCAAGAATGTCTGCAAAGCCCATAATGGCATTCATGGGCGTGCGAATTTCATGACTCATGTTAGCAAGAAATTCACTTTTGGCCCTGCTCGCCTCTTCTGCAGCAATTCGGGCATTTACAAGAGCTTCTTCCGTCTTTTTTCTCTCAGAAATGTCTCTGAAGTAGCCAAAATGGCAGATCCTTCCGTTATACAGAATATAGTTGATTGAGATCTCAACAGGCACCAATTCTCCGGACTTTTTCCGATGAATTGTTTCAAT